>NZ_CFKYFN010000047.1:0-58059 GCF_985060555.1 Odoribacter sp.
ATCGCACGGGCGCTTAGCTCAGTTGGTTCAGAGCATCTGGTTTACACCCAGAGGGTCGGGGGTTCGAATCCCTCAGCGCCCACAAAAGGAAGTCAAAAAGGCTTCCTTTCTTTTTTCCCGTAGTTAAAGAGGTGCGATGGGATCGATCGGAAAATCTGTTTTTTTCATGTCATAAGGGGCAAAGTCCCGAATAATCCCTCGGCGTTTTTTACAGTCCGACCGTAACGGGTCATACGGAGATCAGTTCATAATCGAGTGTCCCGACCCCTATTTTTTCTGCGTGTTGAAGTCCGGCCAGCCAATTGGTATCGGGATGGATCAGATGGAATTTATCCGTCCCTTGCAGGTGTTCATGGGGATGAGCTTCCGAGAGTTTATTCCCTCCGATGACAGGGGCTGCAATGACCAGGTCGGCACAGGCTTTATCGAGCGCAACCGGATCGAACGAAGCCAAAATTCCCAGATCCGGAATAATAGCAGCATCATTGTGATTCCAGCAATCACATTCGGGGGATACGTTCATGATAAAGCTGATGTGGAAATGAGGTTTGTCCTTTAGTACGGCCTGTGTGTATTCTGCTATTTTATAATTCAGGCGTTCGGAAGTGTCGCTTTCGCCCATCACGGCGGCATCGTATTGACAAAGTGCCACGCATTGACCACAACCGACACAACGTGAATAATCTATTTCTGCAATATGTTGTGCATCGAAGTGGATGGCTTCGTGGGCACAATGTTTGATGCAGATACCGCATTTCTTACAGTTTTGGCTATCGATAACGGGTTGGGAAGCAGAATGAAGTTCGAGTTTCCCTCCTACACTGGCACATCCCATGCCGAGGTTTTTCAATGCTCCGCCGAATCCAGCCTGTTCATGTCCTTTAAAATGGTTCATCGTGACGATGATATCCGCGTCGGCAATCGCTGCTCCGATTTTCGGAGCCTGACAATATTCTCCCCCGATTTCTATTTCCCTGTACTCCGTCCCTTTAAGTCCGTCGGCAATGATTACCTGGCATTGAGCGGAAATCGGATTGAAACCGTTTTCCATAGCACTTTGCAGATGGTCTACGGCGTTGGCCCGGCGTCCGGAATAAAGCGTGTTACAATCTGTCAGGAAAGGTTTGGCACCTAAAGAACGTAAAACTTGTACCAGGCGGGCGGCATAATTGGGCCGTATGTAGGCTAGATTTCCGGGTTCTCCGAAATGAATCTTTATTGCTGTAAACTGCTGTTCGAATGAAATATCGGCAATACCTGCTTTTCTGACCAAACGCTCCATTTTATCCAACAGATTGCTGTTGGGGGTGGTCCTCAGGTTGGTGAAATATACTTTGGCTTTGTTCATGATGGTTATTTGTCGGCAGGATAAATGATCCCTGATTGTTTGCGTACTTCATCGATGATTTCAAGCGTGGCGAGCGAATGATCATGACTATTGATCGTCGATTCGCATAGCCTTCTTTCTATCAGATCGATAAATTCCGCTATTTCATAATAATATTCGTTGTGTGAGGCCGGGACCGAAAGATCCTGGATTTGTCCCCCTTTGGGGATAAATTTTACTTCACGGATGGTTTGAATACGATCTAAAATAAAAGTTCCTTTTTCTCCCTGGATTTCTGCAGGTAAAAAGGAATCTGCAATCTTTGAATACAGAACGGTAGCATTCAGGTTTTCGTATTCGAAGTTTACAGCCCCTTGGCCGTCTACTCCTGTCGAAAGTTTCAATCCTGTGGCGCTAATACGTTTAGGGCGGCCGAAAAGGACGACCAGGGGATATACGGTGTAAACTCCTAAATCCATCATAGCCCCGTTCGAAAGTTCGGGATTAAAAGCATTCAATACAATTCCCGCTTTTAATTTGTCATAACGCGAAGAATATTGACAATAGCTGGCAAAATAGCGTCTTAAGCATCCTGCTTCCGCTAAATGCCGGCGAAGTTGCCGGAAGTTAGGGGTAAGAGTCGATTTCATGGCTTCCATCAAAGTAACGCCATTTTGCCGGGCTACCCGGATCATTTCCCTGGCTTCTTTTGCATTAGAAGCCAGGGGCTTTTCGCAAAGGACGTGTTTCCCTTGTTGCATGAAAAGAATACTCAAAGCCGCATGTAAAGAATTAGGGACAGCGATATATACGGCATCGATTAAAGAACTGGCTGCCATTTCTTCGGGCGAAGTGAAGAGGTGTGGTATGCCGTGCTTAAGGGCAAAAGCCTGGCCCGTTTCCCTGCTTCGCGAACAGACGGCCGTGGCTTCGAAACGCAACTCTTCGCGGGCTGCTTCAAGAATCCAGTCGGTAATAAAATTGGTACCTATTATTCCGAAACGTACTTTTCTCATACTTTAGAGTACTTTCAATTCAACGACTGCCGGACAGTGGTCCGAGTGCTTTACCTGGGGTAGAATATAGGCATCTTTTAGCAGAGGGATGACTTCCGGGCTGACCATGCAGTAGTCGATACGCCAGCCTTTATTGTTGTTCCGCGCATTCGCCCGGAAACTCCACCAGGTGTATTGATGAGGTTCTTCGGGATGAAAATACCGGAAAGTATCGGTAAATCCTGATTCCAGGAACAGGCTCATCCATTCCCGTTCTTCGGGTAGGAAACCACTACTGTTGGCATTCCGTACCGGATCGTGAATGTCGATCGGACGATGGCAGATGTTATAATCCCCGCAAAGGATCAGTTTTTTACGGGTTTTGCTGAGTTTCATAACATAATGCCGGAAGTCTTCGAGCCATTTCATTTTAAAGGCTTGTCTTTCCTCTCCGGTGGTGCCTGAAGGATGGTAGACACTGACAATAGAAAGGTCGCCGTAATCGGCCCGCAAGAAACGTCCTTCCCGATCGTATTCCTGCATCCCCATTCCGTATTCCAGATGATCGGGGGTGATTCTAGTCAGGATGGCTACCCCACTGTAGCCTTTTTTCTCGGCTGAGAAAAAGAAAGAACGATAACCTAAAGCTTCGAATTCAAGTGTGGGAATTTGATCCGGTTGGGCTTTCGTTTCCTGTAAACAGACAATATCCGGTAGCTCTTCTGCCAGCCAGTCCGTAAATCCTTTCGATAAAGCACTACGCAGGCCATTGACGTTATAAGTGATAATTTTCATAATTGATTTTCTTTATTACAAAATTAAAAAAATATTGGTAATAGAATCATCCGAAGAATCAATTGTGAAATTAAAATTTGATCTTGCCGGCCAAAACACTGATCCCCACAAATCAGACTTTTTGATTTGTGGGGATAGCTCCTCAGGTAGTCCCTGATTTTAAATGTTATAGAAAGTCGTAAACGCTTTGATCACATAATCCTGATCGAGCACACCGGCTGTTTCACGAACAGAGTGCATGGCCCACATGGGGTTACCTATATCTACTCCGCGCATTTCCATTTGCGTCAGGAGGATATTTCCCAAGGTAGAACCTCCTGCCATATCCGAATGATTGACAAAAGTCTGATAAGGTACACCGGCCATCTTACAAATTGTAGCGAATACAGCTGCCGAATCACCGTCAGTTATATATTTTTGGTTTGCGTTGATTTTGATTACCGGTCCCTGGTTCATGATCGGATGGTTGGTCGGATCGTGTTTTTCGGGATAATTAGGATGCAAGGCATGAGCCATATCGGCCGAGATCATAAAAGAATTGTGTATGGCCCGGTAGAGCTCTTCGATTTTATAACCTTGGTTGAAAGCTACCCGTTCCAGAATAGTCCGCAGTATCGGTGATGCTGCACCTTGTTTGGTGCCGCTGCCTACTTCTTCGTTGTCGAAGATGGCTAACACTTTGGTCTTATTACATGGCTTGGAATCGAGAAGAGCCGTCAGGCCTGCATGAACCATAGCCAGGTCGTCCAACCGGCCGGAAGAGATAAATTCGTTGTTTAGTCCGAATAAAGTTCCTTTACCATATTCATATAAGGTGAGGTCGAAATCCAGGATATCTTCTGCCGGAATATTCATTTCCTGAGCAATAAGCTTCAGAAGGAAATTGTCTTTTTCGAAAGTCTCGTTGATCATGGCTATGACAGGAAGCATATCTCTTTGCTTGCTGAGCGGATTACCCTGATCGTTTACTGCCCGGTTGAAATGGATGGCGATATGGGGTATTTCAAGCAACGGCCGGTCGAAATTGATGAATTGAGTGGCCGGTTTAAGGGGTTTGTCACTCTTGACCATGACCCGTCCGGCCATAGACAGAGGCCGGTCGAACCAGGTATACATGATCGGGCCTCCGTAAACTTCTGTGTTCAGTTTCAGGTATTTCCCTTCCACCGGCATTTCTGCATGGGGTTTGATCCGGAAAGTCGGAGAATCACTATGTGCACAAATCAGTTTAAAGCCTTCTTCTGCCAAATTACCGTTGCCCGGAATAAAAGCATATAAAGAAGAATGATTCTTGGTCACGAAATATTTACCCCCGTGTTCGATATGCCAGGCTTCTCCTGAAAAAAGCTGTTTGAAACCATGAGCCTGAAGGCGTTGTTTGATGCTGAGGACAGCATGGAAGTTGGTCGGACTCTCGTGTATAAATTCGAGCAGATCCAAAGCGGCTTGTTTTTCCATAATTTATAGATTTATTTATAACAATTTTATTAGCGACAAATATACCATCGGTGGATGATCATTTTTTACCGACCTTAAATTAGAAAGAATATTTTAAATAACCTGCTCCTTCCGGGAAACATTTTGAATGGAAATGCCGATTTTTTTGTGGTTTGAAAAAAAATGGATTTGTTTTAGTGGTTTTGTTGTGTTTAATGTATTGATTATGAATAATTATAGATTATTTGAATTGTGTTGTAAATATTATTGATTTGATTTATAATTTAAGCGGTTATATATTTGTATCAAAGAAATAAGAAATAGTAGAAATCAATTAAAAATAAGAATTATGAAAACGAAAAATTTAATCGGATTGGATTCAGAGAATGCTCAACAAGTAGTAAACCTTTTAAATGAGTTGTTAGCCAACTATCAGATTTATTATCAGAATCTGCGTGGATTTCATTGGAACGTCAGAGGTAACCGTTTCTTCGTTCTGCATGCTAAATTTGAAGAGTTGTACAACGATGCTATCGAAAAGGTAGATGAAATTGCTGAACGTATTCTTACTTTAGGTGGTGTACCTTTGCATTCTTATGCAGCTTATACTAAAGTGGCTACTTTGAAAGCTAAAGAAAATGTTACTGACGGAGATGCTTGTTTGCGGGCTGTTGTAGAGGATGTGCAGGTATTGTTGAAACAGGAACGTGAAATTTTGAGTGTCGCTGCAGAGATTGGGGACGATGGGACTCAGGATGTGTTTTCTTCTTATGTTTCAAGTCAGGAAAAGCTGTTGTGGATGCTCGATGCCTATCTGAATCAGAAATGAGTAAGGTAAAAGGTATAAAGTAAAAAGTAAAAGGTGGAGAGATCGATTTTCCACCTTTTACTTTTTACTTTATACCTTTTACTTCTTCTTTCGCTTTGCTTTGTGTCACAAGGTACACACCTGTAAATACCAGTAAAGCGGCGATCGGTTTGTCCCAGCTGAATACATCTTGTCCGATAAGAATCGCTATAATGGAAGCGATGATCGGCTGTAAATTGTTGTACATACTGGCTGTAGTGGGACGAATTCGTTTCAAAGCCATAGGAACCAGGAAGTAAGCGATGCCGGTTGCCATAATGACTATATAACTCAGTTTCAGGATAACGAATGGGTTGCTTTCTGTGCCGAAGACTTTAGCTTCCGGCAGATCGGAAATACCGGGAGGAAAAGAGATAAGGGCTGAAAATAAAAACATCCATTTCATCAGAGTGATGGCGGAATAACGTTGTGAGATAGGACGGGTGATGACTAAATAGATGGCATAAGTGATTACATTAACGATGCAAAGTAGGTTACCTATCCAATTGCCGGATGAATCGGTATTTATAGCCGACGATTGAAAAATGATCAGTAAGGCACCCGATGCTCCGATCAAAACTCCGGCAGCTTTTTTGAATGTGACGGGCTCTTTTAATATCAGGGCTGCGATCAGCATAACCGCGAGCGGGGTCATGGCTGCAATGATGGTAATATTGACCGGTGAGGTGTACAGAAGGGCATTGGCAAAAGATACTTGTGCCCCTACCAGACCGAATAAGGCACCCCCAAAGATCGTCCATAGATCCCGTTTTCCGACTTCTTCTTTCGGAGCCAGTAAGCCGATACCCCAAAAAACAAGGGTAGCAAAAACCATCCTTACAAAGGTAAGAGCATACGGACTGATCCATTCCGGGACAATGGTTTTCGCTATGGGCGTATTTAAGCCGAAAATCAGATTCGTAGCCAGTATTGCTCCATGTCCCAGCCATTTGTCTTTTGTCATCTTGTTTTTTTTGTTTTCTGCGGTAAATATAAGATAAATCGGCCGAATAATCTTATTTCTCGCTATTAGTAATTTTACTACTTATCAAAAAAAAGGGAGAAAAAAAAGATTATATAAAAAATAACTCTTAACTTTGCATTTGTCAAGTTTCCTATCGAAGTGTCGATTGGAATTAAAAGGGAATACCGGTGAGAATCCGGAGCTGTACTCGCAGCTGTAAGTCCTAATTAAAGTTTATCGCACTCTTTGCCACTGGTGAAAGCTGGGAAGGCGCGATAAGCGGGATGAGCCAGAAGACCTGCTTGATGAGATATGATTAGTGACCACGGGATAATTGGCATTAAATCAAAATGAACAGAGGCTCCTCCAAAGATTACCTGCATTCTTTTTGATAACCGATTTCTCATTCGTTGCAAATCTATCGCAAAGAAAACGAATGTGTGCTTAAACTTTTTTGTTTAACTTTTAATAATTGAGTTATGAAAAAGAATTTTAGATTTATGGCAATGGCAGCTGTAGCAGTTGCCGCGGCCGTGTTTACGGGATGTTCATCCGATGATGACTTCCTTACTCCGTATGAAGAGAGTGCGATTCAAACCCGCGCTATGAGTTCTACCAATGCGATTATCAATTTTGATAACGCATCCGAAAATGTAATGGCTTCCGACCAGTATGGAGCCAACCTCTATTCGGCAACCGCAGATGGAAATCAGGTAACGACCGGCTACATCGCTCGAATCGGAGAAACCGACACATATATTCAATTCCCGATTAATTATTTGAAACAGGAATGGGTTACCGGACAACCTTGGCAATATGAGTATTGGAATGGAGGCTTTGCTATTTCCAATTTTCATAACATGACACAAGGTGACTACCAGAATCAATGTAGCGTGTATTGGCCTAACGGTGGTCATAGCGGTAATAATTTCGCTGTAGCTTTCGGTTATAGCGATTCATATAATGATTCACAAACAACCTATGACAAGTGTGCCAAGATATATCTGACTGATTCAACTGGATACAAAGTTACAATCCCTAATCGTGCTGTAACTGGAATGGCAAAAACCGGAAGATTCAATAGTCTTTGGGTCTGCAACACGACTTATGCTTATCTGGTCATGAAGGATGGGAACTCGTTTACCCAAGGTTCTTTGCAAGAACAAAACGGATGGTTCAAAGTGGTATTTGTTGCTTTGAATGCAGAAGGACAACCTACCGGTAAGAAAGTCGAATATTATTTGGCAAACTTTGATTCAAGCAAAAATACGGAATCAGGCTTGACGAATCAAATCCGCATGGGTTGGAATCAGGTGGATTTAAGCGGTTTAGGAGATAGTGTGTGTACCGTTGCGATTAACTTCGAAGGAAGTGATTCAAGCACGTACGGCCTGAATACTCCGGCTTATGTTGCCATAGACGATATAGATGTAACTGTAAACTAACATGAATCGGGGGCAAATGCTTTTTAACGATAAATAAAAGTGTTTGCCCCTTTTTATATCCCCGCTGGAGATTGACAAGCTACTTTCTTCAAGGGATTTTTTATTGATTAAAATCATCAACATGAAGAAGTATTTGCTTTTATTCTCCATAGCGGTATTTTTATTCTCTTGTAACAAGGACGAAGAAATATCGCAAGACGTGACCGTTCCCCCTGTTATCGAGTTGGACAGCGAGGACGGTATTTACGTGGTAAAGATAGGAAAAGAGGTCGTTATCGAGCCGACCTATCAAAATGTCGATTACGCCGTTTATTCATGGAAATGCAACGGCCGCATTATTTCCGATGAGCCGCAACTGATATACACTTTCGACGAATGCGGATCGTATTACGTTACCCTGCGGGTGGACACGAGAGATGCCAGCGCGGAAGAGGAGATCCGTGTGAAAGTCAATGAACTGGCGCCTCCTGTCATTTCATTGGTAACTCCCTCGACGGGGCTCAAAGTTGTTGCGGGACGTGAATACATCCTTACCCCTGACATTCAAAATGCTGAAGGAGCTACATACTTGTGGACTCTTGACGGGAAAGAGGTCGGCACGGAAAATACCTATACGTTCAAGCAGGATAAACTGGGGACTTATGAACTGACTCTGACCGTCACGAATGAGGACGGCAAAACGGAAAAGACAATCACAATCGAGGTGGTCGATAAACTTCCGATCGGAATAGAGATTCCGTCATCTTTGTACTTTGCCGAAGATAACACGAAATATATAGAATTGGGTCGTACCCTGTTTATTCGTCCCTACGTGTCGGTAAATGCCGAACCTTCTTACCAGTGGAGTTTGGACGGACAGGAAATCGACGGAGCCAATGCGTTGATATACGGATTCAAACCTACCCAAACCGGAGAATACACACTTACTTTTACGGTGAAATACAATAATCAAGATACGAAGGCAGCCGTTCTTACCCGGAATATTTCGGCCTCCGGCGTAGATGAAGTCAGTGTCGATATTCCGGTGAAATGTTGCGAAGCAACCGAGAAAAGAGCGTTTGCTGCCGGAAATTCCATTTACAGTAATAAGGTATACGAATTTGTTCCTGCTCCCGGACAATTCGTAAACGAAACGAATACGGCAGGATTCAACGGAGAACGTACACATGAATCCGCTTGTGCTTATGCCCAAAAACGCCTCGATAATGAGAAATACGTTTCTCTCGGCGGTTGGGGCGGATATATCGTAGTAGGATTCGACCACAGCATTGAAAATAAAGGCGGTTATGATTTCTCGATCAAGGGGAATGCTTTCGATTCATCGAATGAACCGGGTATCGTTTGGGTTATGCAAGATGTCAATGGGGACGGATTGCCCAACGATGAATGGTATGAATTGAAAGGCTCGGAATATGGAAAACCCGAAACCATTCAGGATTATGCCGTGACTTATTTCCGACCCGGTCTCAATATGGATACACCATGGCAGGACAACAAGGGGAATACGGGTGCGATTGACCGTCTTGGTAACTATCATCCACAAGAGTTTTATTACCCCTTGTGGATTGAAGCGGATTCTTATACGCTATACGGCACATGCCTGAAAGCGCGCACGGAACAAAGTCCTACTACGGGAATGTGGTCCAATAATCCGTTCGGCTGGGGATATGCCGACAATATCGGCGATGATATGCCTGACAAAAATAATCCCGGAGCGGCGGCAATCGGCAACTTCTTCAAGATTTCCGATGCAGTCAATATCGACGGAACCTCGGCGAATCTGACCCATATCGATTTTATCAAGGTGCAAACCGGGGTCAATGTCAAAGCGGGTTGGTTAGGTGAAAATTCCACGGAAGTATTCAAGTTCTGTGACGAAAATAACAATAATGACAAATAAGATTCCATCATGAACAAGCTATATTATTTCATCCTATTCTGTTTCGCTGCACTCTGTTTTACTGCGTGCAGTGATGACGATCTGGAATTCAGCGGAATAGAGGGTAAAGATCATTATATTTCCGATTTTGCCCTGAATGTTGGTGGTATTACTTATCAAGCCACGATTGCCGGGGATAAGATTACTGTTGAGATTCCATACAACACCGATTTGAAGGGTGCAACAGCAGCCTATACTTTAAGTGAAGGAGCCACCATTAACCCCAACCCATCGACCATACAGGATTGGGAGAATGAATGGAAATTCGTTGTTACCTCCAAAATGCAGGAAAGCAAAGTATTTTCCTATACATACCGATATGCCGACATCGAGCAGAGCGGCAGCGTGGTTCTCGCCACACAAGCCGAAGTGGATAATTTTGCCGAGACCGGAATAAATAGAATCGACGGCAACCTAACCATCGGAACGGCTGACGGGGAAGAAATCACCAATTTGGAAGGGCTCGCCAATTTGAAACAGATAAGCAACACCCTTATTCTCAATCCCTCCTACAAGGGTGCCGATTTGTCGGGACTGGACAATCTGGAGCAACTCGGCAGTTTCAAATTAGGCTCAATCATTTCTACGAGTAAAAATACTACGCTCAAAACGGTTAATCTACCCTCCTTGCTTGGAGTGGTCAGTGATTTTGTTATTAACAGTTCCGTCATTGAAAAAGTTTCCATTCCTAAGGTCACAACCATCGGCGAAGATCTGTATGTGACCTCTGACGCGTTACTCGATTTGGATGCAAATGCAGTCGAATCTATCGGTTCTTCCTTAATTGTTAAGGGTTCTGTGATACAAAAAGAATCAGCGACAACCGAAGCAATTGTCTTTTCAGCGCTCAAACGGGTTGGGAACGAACTTACAATACAGTATTTTCCCAAATTGCAAGGAATTTATCTGCCTGCATTAGAAAGTGTTGCAGGTACTGCCTCATTTACCGATATGGCCTTAATCGGGAGTATTGCAATGACTGAATTATATTCGGCAGGAGGTCTGACTATAAAGAATTGCAAAGAAATATCCACCATCGAGCTACCCGGCCTTACATCCTGTGGAGAGTTCAGTGTGGATGCAAACAAAGTCAATAAATTCAATATATCCGCTTTAAGGGACGCATTTGGAAATATGACTTTGAGCAATTTGCTCATTGAAGAGCTGGATTTGTCCCGAATAAATTTTAACGGGAATACACTTACCTTACAGTGTAACCGATTAAATAAGATTGTAGGATCGGAAACATTTAACGGTAATTTGCTGTTGCTTCCCAAAAACTGTCGATTGACAGAATTTACTCTGGAAGGTATCTTGAACATGCAAGGTAACTTTGAATGTAAAGATTATTTTTATGTCAAAAGGTTCATTATGCCATTTGTCAATGTGGCAGGAGATATAACCATTGCTTTGAATACTGGTTCTGTTGATACGGGAGCGGAAATCGAATTTCCTAAATTGCAGGAAATCGGAGGTGCTTTAACATTAGGAAAGAATATAAATGCAAATAAGATCGACTTCCCTTTGTTGAAGAGAATTCTCGGTTCATGTTCAGTTACTACATCATCCCTCAAGGATGACATCGAATTTTCTAATTTGGAAAGTATTGGAACAGAGGCAGGGAGCACACAGGCCGAATTTAATATTAACAAAACTAATATTTTATGCCCCAAATTAAAAACAATACACGGTGGCGTCAATATCATTACCGATGTTGCTATGTTTGGAATGACGGCAAATAATATATCTTATCCTAACGTGGAATCCATATCCGGAGATCTTTCAATAACATGCCCTTTCTCTGCTTTTGGTCCAAACGGCATAGTATCCATAGATTTTTCCGGTCTCAAATCGGTAAAGAGTATTAACATAAGCGGTCAAGGGGATATAAACAACTTCAGTACTTTCAAATATCTGTTCGAGAACAACATTCTTACAGAAGCATCTCAATGGGATGTAACGGATTGTGGCTACAACCCCACCTACCAAGACATGAAAGACGGGAAGTACAAGCCGGCTGAATAGATAACCGAACAATAAATTTTCTGCCGATCCTCGGTATGGATACCGTAAGGTACACATACCGGGGATTAACCGTAACAATAAAGATATGACCCGTCACAAACTGAAATACCTGCTGTGGAGCGCAATTGTGTCGCTGTCTCTCGCCTCCTGCATGAAGTGGGACTACGGCGATGCGGTGGAGGAGTTCAATGCCTCCGGAGCAGGACTGTTCATCACCAACGAGGGCAATTTCCAGTACGGCAACGCCACACTCAGCTACTACGACCCCGCGACCAAAACGGTGCAGAACGAAATCTTTTTCCGCGCCAACGGCATGAAGCTCGGCGACGTGGCGCAGTCGATGTGCATCCACGACGGCAAGGGCTGGGTGGTGGTGAACAACTCCCACGTCATCTTCGCCATCGACCTGAACACCTTCAAGGAGGTGGGACGCATCGAAAACCTCACCTCGCCGCGCTATATCCACTTCCTCTCGGATGAGAAAGCCTACGTCACCCAACTGTGGGACAACCGCATCTTCATCATCAATCCGAAGAAATACGAAATAACCGGTTACATTCAGGTGCCGGACATGACGATGGAGAGCGGCTCGACCGAACAGATGGTGCAGTACGGCAAGTACGTCTACTGCAACTGCTGGTCGTACCAGAACCGCATCATCAAAATCGACACCGAGACCGACCAAGTGGTCGACGAACTGAAAGTCGGCATCCAGCCCACATCGCTGGTCATGGACTGCAATAACAAGATGTGGACGGTCACCGACGGCGGTTACGAGGGCAGCCCCTACGGCTACGAAGCCCCGTCGCTCTACCGCATTGACGCCGAGACGTTCACCGTGGAGAAGCAGTTCAAGTTCAAATTGGGCGACTGGCCCTCGGAAGTGCAGCTCAACGGCGAGCGGGACAAGCTCTACTGGATCAACAAGGACATCTGGTGCATGGACGTGAACGCCGCCCGTGTGCCGGTGCGCCCGTTCCTTGAATACAGCGGCACGATTTATTACGGACTGACGGTAAACCCCGCCAACGGGGAGGTGTATATAGCAGACGCCATCGACTACCAGCAGCAGGGCAAGATATACCGTTATTCGCCCGACGGCGAACTGCTCGACGAATTTTATGTCGGCATCATCCCCGGTGCGTTCTGCTGGAAATAAAAAAGGAGGCAATATGAAAAGACTATATCTGTTATTCGCTTTGGCTGTTTGTCTCCCCGCCGCACTCTTTGCGCAGCAAACGGAAAGCAAGAAGAAATCGGCCTGGCATCTGACCATCCCCGAAGTCACGGTCATCGGTCATCGGCCGATGAAAGACATCGGCGTGCAGAAGACGAAGTTCGATTCGGTCGCGCTCAAGGAGAACATCGCCCTCTCGATGGCGGACATCCTGACGTTCAATTCGTCGGTCTTCGTCAAGAGCTACGGACGCGCGACGCTCTCGACGGTCGCTTTCCGCGGCACGTCGCCCTCGCACACGCAGGTGACATGGAACGGCATGCGCATCAACAATCCCATGCTCGGCATGACCGACTTTTCCACCATACCGTCCTATTTCATCGACCAGGCGTCGCTGCTTCACGGCACCTCGTCGGTGAACGAGACGGGCGGCGGTATCGGCGGCCTCGTCAAACTTGCCACGACGCCCCATGTAGGCGAGGGCTTCAACGTACAGTACGTGCAGGGCGTAGGTTCGTTCAAGACGTTCGACGAGTTCCTGCGCCTGACCTACGGCGGCGACCATTGGCACGTCTCCACCCGTGCGGTCTACTCCTCGTCGCCCAACGACTACAAGTACACCAACCACGACAAGAAAATCAACATCTACGACGACGACAAGAACATCGTCGGACAGTATCATCCCGTGGAGCGTAACCGCAGCGGGGCTTTCAAGGACCTGCACCTGTTGCAGGAGGTGTATTACGACACGCGCAAAGGCGACAAACTGGGGTTGAACGCCTGGTACATCCATTCCAATCGGGAGCTGCCGATGCTCACGACCGACTACGGCGACGCGACCGATTTCGAGAACCGCCAGCGGGAACAGACGTTCCGCGGCGTCGTGTCATGGGACCACATTAAAAGCAACTGGAAAGTCGGCGTGAAAGGCGGCTATATCCACACGTGGATGGCTTACGACTACAAGCGGGAGGTAGCCCCCGACAACTGGGCCTCCATGACGCGTTCGCGCAGCAAGGTGAACACGTTCTACGGTCAGGCGGAGGGCGAGTACAGCCCCTCGAAACGGTGGTTCTTCACTGCCAACGTTTCGCTTCACCAACATTTGGTGCGCAGCGAGGACAAGAACATCATCCTGCAAGACGGCAACAAGGCCATCGTGGGCTACGACAAGGGGCGCGTGGAACTCTCGGGCTCCCTTTCGGCCAAATGGCAGCCCATCGACCGCATGGGGCTGTCGGTGGTGCTGCGCGAAGAGATGTACGGCGATAAGTGGGTGCCGCTTATCCCCGCATTTTTCATCGACGGCATCTTGTCGAAAAAGGGAAACATTGTCGCCAAGGCCTCCGTATCGCGCAACTACCGCTTCCCGACACTGAACGACCTCTACTTCCTGCCGGGCGGCAATCCCGACCTGAGAAACGAGCACGGATTCAGCTACGACGCGGGCGTCAGTTTCGAGGTCGGCAAAAAGAGTATCTACAAACTGAGCGGCAGCGCGAACTGGTTCGATTCCTACATCGACGACTGGATCATCTGGCTACCCACGACCAAGGGTTTCTTCTCGCCGCGCAACGTGAAGAAAGTGCACGCCTACGGTGTCGAGGTCAAGGCGAACCTTGCCGTGCAACCGGCCAAGGATTGGCTTATCGACCTGAACGGCTCCTATTCGTGGACGCCCTCCATCAACGAGGGCGAGAAGATGTCGCCGGCCGACCAGTCGGTAGGTAAACAGCTGCCTTACGTTCCGGAACATTCCGCCTCGCTGACGGGACGCCTTTCATGGCGCTCGTGGGCGTTCCTCTACAAGTGGGCCTATTACTCGGAGCGTTTCACCATGTCGAGCAACGACTACACGCTGACGGGACACCTGCCGGAGTATTTCATGAGCAACATCTCGCTCGAAAAGGGGCTTTCGTTCAAGCCCTTGGATCTGCAACTGAAATTCGCCGTCAACAACCTCTTCAACGAGGATTATCTCTCGGTGCTCTCGCGCCCGATGCCAGGCATCAACTTCGAGCTGTTCATCGGCATCACCCCGAAGTTCGATAAAAACAAGAAAAAACAGTAAACGAAAATCCGCAACGATATGAAAACATGGAAAAACCTGAGCCTGATACTGCTGCTTGCGCTGGCATTGGCAGGCTGTCGCAACAAAAGTTCCAACCTCACCGATTTCAACCGGTCAGTCTATACGCCCGGATACGCCTCGGGCTTCGATGTCAAAGGCGCCGACGGCAGGCAGAGCGTATTGCTCACCGTTACGAATCCGTGGCAGGGTGCCGAGGGTGTCGAAACAGCCCTCTTCATCGCCCGCGACGGCGAGACCGCACCCGAGGGATTCGAGGGGCAGGTACTAGAAGGCGATGCCGGACGTATCGTCTGCGTGTCCTCGACCCATATCGCCATGCTCGATGCCATCGGCGAAGCCGGGCGCGTGGTCGGCGTGTCGGGCATCGACTACATCTCCAATCCCGATATTCAGGCACGCCGCGACAGTATAGGCGATGTCGGCTACGAGGGGAACATCAACTACGAGCTGCTGCTGTCGCTCGACCCCGACCTGGTGTTGCTCTTCGGCGTGAACGGGGCGAGCTCGGCGGAAGGCAAACTGAAAGAGACAGGCATCCCGTTTCTTTATGTCGGCGACTACTTGGAGGAGTCTCCGTTAGGCAAGGCCGAGTGGTTAGTGGCACTCTCGGAGGTCGTAGGCCGGCGTGCGGAGGGCGAAAAGGTCTTCGTGGAAATTCCCGTCCGGTACAACGCTCTGAAACAGCGGGTGGCGGACAACGCCCTCGACGCCCCGTCGGTGATGCTCAATACGCCCTACGGCGATTCGTGGTTCATGCCCTCGACCGGGAGCTATGCCGTGCGGCTGATTACGGATGCGGGTGGCGATTACATCTACAAGAAGAACACGGGCAACGCCTCGACGTCCATCGATATGGAGGAGGCTTACCTGCTGGCATCGGACGCCGACGTGTGGCTGAATGTCGGCATGGCGAACACGCTCGACGAATTGAAGGCCGCCTGCCCGAAGTTCGCCGACATCCGCTGCGTCCGGAACGGCTTCGTGTATAACAATAACGCCCGTATCAACGCCGCCGGGGGCAACGACTACTGGGAATCGGCAGTTGTGAATCCGGACATCGTGCTGCGCGACCTGATAAAGATCTTCCACCCCGAACTGGTGGAGGAACCGTTCGTCTATTACAAGCAATTATTTTAATTTTAAATACATCAAATTATGAAAGTGAAACTTTTTATTGTAGCCATTATTTGTTTGCTACAAAGTTGCTCAACAACAGATTTCTTAGATGAGCAGAGAGTTGAAACGATTTCAAATGATAATAATGAGGTCTCTTATGTTATTCCTCTTGAAGATGCACTAAAAAATGTCGAAAAGGTTCTTGACTGCATTAATGGTGCTTCTGTTTCAAGAGCATCATCTCTTAAATCTGTAAAGAATATACAAATTCTTTCTATTAGCAATACCATTTCTTCTCGTTCTTCTCACGTAAACGCTGACACTGCGATATATATCGTTAATTATGATGACGGTTTTGCATTACTGGGGGCAGATTATAGATTGGATCCGATATACGCGATCTCTACAGAGGGTAATTTTGATCTGTCTGATACTATCCAAAACAAAGGTTTAGCATTGTATATCAATAGCCTGAAATCTGAAATTACCACAAAAATTAATTCTAATGAATCTAATTCACGGGCTTCTATTCCGGAAGTCGATGGTAATATAAATAGTCCTTACCAAATAACAGATATTGCCCTTTCTTACAAACGGGGTCCATATGGTAAAAACCGACTTTGGGGACAAAGCACTCCGTTTAATTATTATTGTCCTACCATATCTGGGACCAAGACTCTTGTTGGATGCGTTGCGGTAGCTACCGGTTTAATTATGGCTCATCATCAACATCCCGATTTTATTGATGGGGAACCCCTAAATTGGACAGCAATAGAGAATGGGCAATCGGATTTGGCTTTGTTCTTATATCGTCTTGGAGGGTCTAAATATTTAGATATGGATTATGGTATTCTTTTAAGTGGTGCTCTATCTACTAATGTACCTAAAACTCTGAGATCATTAGGATATTCATGTGGAGAATTAGAAACATACGATAAAGATAAAATTGTAGCACATTATTCAGAATCGTTTAATCCAATATATATGAGAGGTAATACAGGCTCAGATGATTATGGGCGTTATACTGGAGGTCATGCTTGGATTATTGATGGGGCTATGGATATTTGGATGAAATACGTAATGCCGGGGCGATTAATGGAAACTCATGCTATCTATTTCTATTGTAATTGGGGATGGGAAGGAAGTGCCAATGGTTGGTATAAGCACTTTTCGTTAGCTCCCGTAAATGGGCCTGAATTAGTTGAACATGGGGACCAGAATTCTTCAGTCAATTACAATTTCAATGTTAATATACAAATGATTCTTGATATAAAGCCTTTGTAACATATGGATAGATATCTTATGATGACTCTACTATCATTGCTGTTTCTGTCTTGTTCTCATGAGGAAAATAGCCTTACGAGAAAGGATGGGGATTGGGATGATGACATCAAACTCTCAAAGCATGAAATAGTCTTTGGTTCTGACGAAGGAAGCGAAGTCATTAATTCGGAAGGCCTTTGGTGGTTGTCTGGAGTTAAGATTCCTCAATCAGACATTTGGTACAAAGGTAACGGAGACATCCATACTACCGGTGAACTTGGAACTTATGAATGGATGACATTGGAAAAGCCGACAAATAAATCACTTCTTATAAAAGTTGACAAAAACACCGGAGGAGAACGGAATTTCCAAATTGTGGTCACATGTGGCGACTTCTTTGACTATATCCTTGTAACTCAAAAAGGTGTGAAATAAATGCGCTCCCGCTCGGCCATACCCTTTACCGCATTGTCTGCACTTACGGCCGGTCTTTTTCTGCTGGATCTGGCCGTCGGTGCCGTGCGTATCCCCGTTGCCGACGTGTGGGCGGCCCTGACGGGCGGCGATTGCCCGCAAGCC
Source organism: Odoribacter sp. (assembly GCF_985060555.1). Taxonomy (NCBI): domain Bacteria; kingdom Pseudomonadati; phylum Bacteroidota; class Bacteroidia; order Bacteroidales; family Odoribacteraceae; genus Odoribacter; species Odoribacter sp. Next base: position 18,002 of record NZ_CFKYFN010000047.1, read on the forward strand.
ACGGCGAAAATCGTGGTGAACATCCGGTTGATAAAGGCGGTGGTAGCTTTGCTGGCAGGCGCGGCGCTGTCGGTCAGCGGGTTGCAGATGCAGACGCTGTTCCGCAATCCGTTGGCAGGCCCCTATGTGCTCGGCATCAGCTCGGGCGCCAGCCTCGGCGTGGCGCTCGTGGTGCTTGCCGGCATCGGCTCGTCGATAGGCGTTGCCGCTGCTGCTTGGATAGGTGCGGCTGCCGTGCTGCTGGTAATCGCCACCGTAGGCCACCGCATCAAGGACATCATGGTCATCCTGATCCTCGGCATGATGTTCTCGTCGGGTGTCGGGGCGGTCGTGCAGATCCTGCAATACCTGAGCCGCGAAGAGGCTTTGAAAGCCTTTGTCATCTGGACGATGGGGTCGCTGGGCGACGTGACGGCGCAACAGCTTACTATCCTTGTGCCGTCAATCGTTGTCGGATTGCTGCTGGCCGTATGGACTATCAAACCGCTCAACCTGCTGCTCTTCGGCGAGGAGTACGCCGTGACCATGGGGCTGAATATCCGCCGCTCGCGCGGACTGCTCTTTCTCTCGACGACGCTGCTTGCCGGAACGGTAACCGCTTTCTGCGGACCGATAGGCTTCATCGGGCTGGCCATGCCCCACGTCGCACGGATGCTCTTTCGCAACGGCGATCACCGCGTGTTGGTACCGGGAACGATTCTTTCAGGTGCGGCGGTGCTGCTCCTTTGCGACCTCGTTTCCAAGTTCTTCACCCTGCCGATAAACGCCATCACCGCATTGTTGGGTATCCCGATCGTGGTGTGGGTGGTATTGCGCAACAAATCCTTTACGGCATGATACAACTGCACGATTTTTCCATCGGCTATGGAGAGCGCACGCTGCTCCACGAAGTGGAGGCCGCTATCCCGAAAGGCTCGCTGACAGCGCTTATCGGCCGCAACGGCACGGGCAAGTCGACGCTGCTCCGAGCCATAGCAGGACTCAACCGCCGCTATACGGGCGAGATACTGCTCGACGGACGCGATATTTCTGACATGAGAGCCGACGAAATGGCAAAGACGCTGGCATTCGTTACGACCGAGCGCACGCGTATCGCCAACCTTAAATGCGAGGACGTGGTGGCCGTCGGCCGTGCTCCCTATACCAACTGGATCGGACGGATGCAAGATGCCGACAGGGAGATTGTGGCATGGTCGCTCGCCTCGGTGGGAATGTCGGATTATGCTCGGCGAACAATGGACAAGATGTCGGACGGCGAGTGCCAGCGCATTATGATCGCCCGCGCACTGGCGCAGTCCACGCCCGTCATCCTATTGGACGAACCCACCTCGTTTCTCGACCTGCCCAACCGCTACGAACTCTGCTCGCTGCTGGCTCGGCTGGCGCACGACGAGGGCAAGTGCATCTTCTTTTCGACCCACGAACTCGACATCGCCCTGTCGCTTGCCGACAGCATCGCCCTCATCGACCCGCCGCAGCTGGTATGCCTGCCGACCGACGAGATGCGGCGGAGCGGCTGCATCGAACGACTGTTCAAGAATCAATGCGTATCATTCGATGCTGCAGCAGTTATAAAAGTACGGTCGTGACAACAGAATATACGATAGAATATTTTACGGCTGATATAGGCGTAGATGAATACATCGAACGCTTCCGCGACGAGGCTCGTTTCATCGAACTGTGTGAAAAGTGTCCTAACTTTGGCTGCAGTTGGGGGTGTCCTCCTTTTGATTTCGATACCGACGAATTTTTGCGCCAATATAAATATGCACACCTTATGGCGACGAAGATTATACCTGACCGAAATGATATTCCGGTGGAGATGACGCAGGAATTTATCAGGCCGGAACGGGTCAGGATAGAAAAGGAACTATTGGAAATGGAACGGAAATATGGAGGTCGTGGGTTTGCCTATGTCGGAAAATGCCTGTATTGCAGTGGCTCCGAATGCACCCGCAAACGCAACCGCCCCTGCCTGCACCCCGACAAAGTGCGCCCGTCGCTTGAGGCATTCGGTTTCGATATCGGTCGTACCCTTTCGGAACTTTTCGGAATAAGGCTCCTGTGGGGCAAGGACGGCATCCTGCCGGAATACCTCATGCTTGTAAGCGGGCTTTTTCATAATTCGGTGGCATATTGGCAGCGGTAATGCGACTGGCGAATATCTCTCGTAACAGTAATTGTGCCGTTTATTGTCATTCCGCACCTCCTTAATAAAGTTCTTAAACTTTACAGACTCATTTTTTTGTTGTAACATTGTGGTTTCGGAAACGTTTGAATTATTGTGGGTAAATACTAATATTAGAAAATGATTGTCTATGAAAAAGATGAAATTAGGTCTATTGCCTCGTATTATTATTGCTATTGCTTTAGGTATTGTGTGCGGACTTTTCTTTCCCGGTTGGATTGTCCGGATTTTTTTGACTGTTAATTCTTTGTTCGGTAATTTCCTGAATTTTATTATTCCGTTATTGATATTAGGCTTGGTGGCTCCCGGAATCGCCGATCTGGGGAAAGGAGCCGGACGTTTGTTGCTGATAACCGCTTTGCTGGCTTATGGTTTTACTTTGTTTTCAGGCTTTTTTACTTATTTTACCTGTGATCTTTCTTATCCCTGGTTGTTAAATACCTCCGATAAGCTGTCGGCTGTGGCGGATAATACCGTTGCCTTACAACCGTATTTCACTGTTGAAATGCCTGCTGTCATGGGAGTTATGTCGGCTCTGATATTGGCTTTTACGTTAGGTTTAGGAATGTCGGTGATCGACGGCAACCGGTTGAAGTCGGTTATGGATGATTTTAAAGACATTATCAATCAGGTGATTACTGCCGTGATTATCCCTGTTTTACCTCTCTATATTTTCGGTATTTTCCTGAATATGACCAATTCCGGGCAGGTTGCCGGAGTGATGAATGTATTTCTGAAGATTATTGTCGTTATTTTTGTGATGACCGTAGTCTTGTTGTTTATTCAGTTTTTTATCGCCGGTATGGTCGGTAAAAAGAATCCCCTCCGTTTGTTCCGCAATATGTTACCTGCTTATATGACTGCTTTAGGCACCCAATCTTCGGCGGCAACGATTCCTGTAACCCTGGAGCAAACGATACGGAATGGCGTACGTCCTGACTTGGCCGGTTTCGTTATCCCGTTGTGTGCTACGATTCATCTGTCGGGGAGTACCATGAAAATCGTCGCTTGTTCGATGGCCATCATGTTGATGAGTGGTATGGAAATAAATTTTGCCCAATTCGCCGGATTTATTATGATGCTCGGGATTGCTATGGTGGCAGCACCGGGTGTGCCGGGAGGTGCTATTATGGCAGCCTTGGGATTGTTACAGTCGATGTTGGGATTCGATGAAACTGCCCAGGGATTGATGATCGCACTTTATATTGCTATGGATAGTTTCGGTACGGCGACTAATGTTACCGGTGACGGGGCTATTGCAGTTATTGTAGACCGGATTAATTCCGGGAAATAGATACCTTTGTGAATACCGGATTTTTTGCCTCTGAATTATTTCTATATCTTTGCAGCGGAAAATCAAAATAATATGAACTTGAAGTATATACTGATCGTATGGGGAGCGATGCTATTTTGTGTGGGGTGTAGTGAAGATGACGTGGATTCCAGCTACTCGTTCGATGTGGCCGGGCTGAAAGCTACTGTGACAAATGACAAAGGAAGTGTTGTCGAGATGAATACTATTTTATTGGATTCTTTGCAACAACAGGGATTTGTAGGTGAAGTTAGTTTCTCTGAAGAAACCCGGGCCGAAAACGACCGTTTGGCTGAAGAAAAATTTGCAGAGAAACTGGAAAATATCAAAAATATCAAACCCGCCCGTTTGTTACAGCTTCTACCCGGAGAAAGGGTCATGGTAACTTTTGATTATCTGTTGAAACGCGGAAAAGATGTGCTCGAAGAGGAAGAAATAACCTTAGATGAGGCTATCGCGTTGTAGGGAACGGATTATTGTCCGTATCCAATGGTTCTGTCGGTAAATAATTGTTGTACAACGTATACCGAATCTTCGTAACTACCTGTATAATCCCAAGCAGATAAACACGACGGCTTGTACCATTCAGAAAAACCGCTTCGAATTTTTTTATAAACTACATTCCGTAGTTGAACCTTCAATCGGTCGATTTTGAAAATAAATATTAATCCTGATATTTATTGTTGTAATTTTGTTAATTATTTACTATTTTTGCATACCGAAAAGTATAAAAATATGCCGGATTTGAAAGATGAAATAGTGAATAAATCTTTTTTCCAATTTCTGAACAGAGGATATAAAGCTTGTTCGCTGAAAGATTTGGAGAAAGCTACCGGTTTGACGAAAGGTGCGTTTTATTATTATTTTCGGAATAAAGAAGAAATACTGAAAGCCGGTATCGAAAAGTATTTGTCCGTAGTCAGTGAGATAAGCGAAGAAGAGTTTTTGGAAGTCGGTTCATTGAAGGCCTACATAGATATCGTAGTGGCCCGGAAAGAACGAAGAGCTGAACAATTACAACAGATGTTCGACTTTTTTATTATAGATATCGCTTTTTTTCAGTTGGTTTTGGAAGTAGCCCCTCTCTTTCCGGAATATCGTAAATGGATTGACGAGTTGTCTAAAGATCGTTTGTCCCGTTGGGAATATATGATCTTGAAGGCGAAACAGCAGGGAGAGATCAAAGGTTCGCTCGATACTTCGGTATTGGCGCGTAACCTGATGTCGGTGTCGACCAGTATGTTGAATATCGAGTTGGGTACCGATAATTTGCACTTTATGTTTTCGGATATGCGTATGCAGTTTGAACAATATTATTTATTGATAAAAAAATGAATAATACCCGTCGGCAAATCATAGAAACCGCTTTTCTGCTCTTCTTGAAAAAAGGGTTTAAGGCTGTGCGGCTGAGTGATATAGAACGGGCTGCGAAAATTACCCGCGGTACTTTTTATTATCATTTCACCAATAAAGAAGAAGTACTGAAGGAGGGATTGTATTCTTATTATGCCTTGCTGAACTCAAAAAGAACCGAAGAATTCGGGCATATTTCGACATTGCGGGAATATGTCGACCTCACTATTCAGAAATTGACCGGGATACATAATTATTCAGCACGGACATTCAGTAGTGAAATTCCTGAAATTCTTTGCCTTTCGTTGATCGTGGAAGTGATCGCCCTATTCCCCGAATTTAAAAAAGTGGTTTTGGCTTCGAAAATGTTGCGACTTTCTAAGTTAGAACAGTTGATATTGAATGCCAAACGGGCCGGAGAATTGAGAAATGATGTGGATACCTCTATTTTGGCAAAGAATTTGCTGAATATTAGCGTCGGTGTGATAAACTATCTGATCATGCATCAGGATATATCTTATGCATTGTCGGCGGTGAGATCACAATATGAACAACTTTATTCTCTGGCTGTCGGAGAATAATTTTTTTATTGAAATACATACCGAAAAGTATAAAACAAATTACGTTATAATAGATAGAATTTATTATTCAATAACCGATCATATGAAGAAGTTGATTTGTGGAATATTAATGTTAGGAACGATTGCCGGTGTATATGGGCAAAAAGTGATGAGCTTGGAAGAGTGCAGGCTGTTGGCTCTGGAAAATAACAAAAAGTTGAAAATGGCCGATGAGCAGATAAACGCAGCAAAAGCTAAAAAAGAAGAGGCTTTTACCAAATATTTGCCTGCTTTGGATGCGATGGGGACTTATATGCGCAATCAGAAAGAGATCAATTTATTATCCGAAGATGCCCATTTGCCTGTCGGTACGATCGGACAAGACGGTAAATGGACGCTCGGTAAAGATCAGATTATGATCGGAGCAGACGGAAAACCTGTGATGAATAACGGCCAATATGTCCCTAAAGATTATGCTCTGTTGCCCAAAGAGGCGATGACCGTGGATGATAGAAATATGGCTCTTTTGCAGGTAGGACTGACACAACCGATTTATATGGGGGGTAAGATCAGAGCCTATAACCAACTGGCAGGGTTGTCCGAGAAATTGGCCGAGAGCGGGAGAGAACAGGAATTGCAAAATATTATCCAGGAAACCGACGAAGCTTATTGGCAAATCGTATCTCTGGTCAACCGACAGAAATTAGCCGTTAAATTTGTCGAGACTTTACAGAAATTCGAACATGATATCGAAGTGATGTACCGAACCGGCGTATCGACTAAGGCGGATATGCTCTCGGTGAAGGTAAAACTGAACCAGGCAGAGATGGCTCTGTTGCGGGTGGAGGACGGTTTGAGTCTGGCTCGTATGAATCTGAACCAAATCTGTGGATTAGCTGTAGATTCGGTTTATACCCTGCAAGAAGAATTATTGAATGTTTTGCCTCAGGCCGAACCGAAGTGGTTGAATATCGAGCAGGTATATGATAACCGTCCGGAGATCAGTAGCCTGACGCTGGCAACGGATATTTACCGGAAGAAAGAAAAGATTGCCCGTTCGGCTTATCTGCCGACAGTGGCTTTTATGGCTAATTATTTTGCCATGACCCCTTCTTTCTTCGATGGGATAAGTACCGGATTCGACGGGATGTGGAGTGTCGGTATCGGCGTTAAAGCACCTATATTCCATTGGGGGGCTTCCCGGAAAACGGTGCGTAGTGCCAGGGCGGAGACCAGTCTGATGAATTTTAAATTACAGGAAGCCCGCGAAAAGATAGAGTTACAGGTAAGCCAGGCCCGGTTGAAGGTCAAAGAAGCTGCCCGGAAGATGGAAGTGGCTGAAAAAAATCAGGTGAAGGCCGATGAGAATTTGAAGTATGCCAACCTGGGATTTCAGGAAGGGACGATCCCGGTATCCAATGTGTTGGAAGCCCAAACGGCTTGGTTGGCTGCTCATGCCGATTTGATCGATACACAGATAGAAATGAAATTGTGTGAAGTGTATTTGCAAAAAGCGTATGGTATATTAGGCAAAGAATAGAAATTATAAACGAAAAGATAGTATGGAAAAGATGAATGGAAAATTGGTGACTTTTACCGGAATCATTGTTTTGGTGCTTTTGGTGGCAATTTTCGGTTTTCTGTTTTGGGAGCCGAAACCTGAGTATATTCAGGGAGAGGCTGAGGCAACGGAAGTACGTATTTCCGGAAAAGTGCCGGGGCGGATCGAAATATTCCGTTTTAATGAAGGAGAACAGGTGAGCCGGGGGGATACGGTGGCTATCCTGGATAGTCCTGAGGTGCTGGCCAAATATAGTCAGGCCGAAGCGGCGGAGGCTGCTGCCCAGGCTCTGAACGAAAAGGCTGAAAGAGGTACCCGCTCCGAACAGATCGTAATGACTTACCAAACCTGGCAAAAAGCAAAAGCCGCTGCCGAGGTAGCGAAAAAAACATACGACCGGATCCTGAAACTTTATGAGAGTGAGGTTGTGCCGGCCCAGAAGAAAGATGAGGCCGAAGCTAATTACAAAGCTATGATGGCTACCGAACAGGCTGCTAAAGCCCAATACGAGATGGCACGCAATGGTGCACAAAGAGAAGATAAACAAGCTGCAGAGGCTCAACTGAACCGGGCGAAAGGGGCTGTCGCAGAAGTGGAGGCTTATGTCAAAGAGACTTATTTGATCTCTCCGATAGACGGAGAAATTTCCGAGCGGTATCCGAAGGTCGGAGAATTGGTCGGTACAGGGGCACCGGTGATGGATATTTTGGATTTATCGGACATGTGGGTATCTTTTAATGTGCGTGAAGACCAGCTGAACGATTTCAGGGTAGGAGAAACATTTAAAGCTTTTGTGCCTGCTTTGGATAATCGCGAAGTGGAATTGAAAGTCACTTATCTGAAGGATATGGGAAGTTACGCTGCCTGGCGGGCTACCAAAACGACAGGGCAGTATGATGTAAAAACTTTCCGGGTAAAGGCAAAACCGGTGGACAAAGTAGATGGACTGCGTCCGGGAATGAGTGTTTTGAAAAAATTATGAGTACGCTCGGTTTGTTATCGGCTTTAATGAAACGGGAATTCAGACGTCTGGCTTCCCGGCGGATTTATTGGTTTATTCTGATTTTAGCTCCGGCATTTTGTTTTATCTTTTTTGCCGATTTGTTGAAACAGGGGTTACCAATGAAATTGCCGATAGCCGTGGTGGATGAGGATAATACATCCTTGTCACGGCAATTGGTGCGTTCTTTGGATGCGATGGCCCAAACCGAAGTGGTGATGCGGACGGCTAGCTTTAAAGAAGCCCGGGAAGCGATGCAAACAAGCCGGATCTACGGTATTTTCCATATACCGGCGAATTTCAGACAGGAGGTGTCTGTCGGTAAAAGACCTGAAATTTCATTTTATACAAATGAGACTTATCTGCTACCGGGCTCATTGGTCTATAAAAATATGCGCTTGCAGGCCGCTTTGGCAAACGGGGCTGTACAACAGACCGTATTGTTGGCAAAAGGCGGGGGAGGACCGCTATTGAAAGCCAGGCTGTCACCGATTACAGTGGATACGTTTCCCTTGAATAATCCCTGGATCAGCTATGCCATCTATCTGGCAAGTATTTTAATGCCTGCTTTCGTTTTTATGTTTGCCATGTTTACCGCCACTTATAGCATCAGTCAGGAGACTAAAGAAAAAACGGCAGCCGATTGGTTGCGTCGAAGCAATGATTCTATTGTATTGGCTTTGCTGGGAAAGCTATTGCCTCAAACGCTGATCTTTGTCACTACCGGCTTACTGTATCTTTCTATATTGTACGGTTATTTACATTTTCCTTTGAATAGTGGATTTTTTCCCATGTTTTTAGCTATGTTGCTGTTGGTACTGGCTGCTCAGGGGTTTGCTATTTTTGTTACCGGTATTGCACGGCGCAATCGGATCGCCCTCAGTTTTTGCGGGCTTTGGGGAGTTTTGTCATTCTCTGTCAGTGGTTTTACTTTCCCGGTTCCGGCTATGCCTCAGCTGATGCAGTTGATGTCTGATTTATTTCCGATGAGGCATTACTATCTGCTCTATGTCGATCAGGCTTTGAACGGTATTCCTATGGCCTACTCCTGGAAACCTTATCTGGCTTTGGTATTGTTCGTTCTGTTGCCGTTACTGACTTTGCCTAAATTGAAATTGGATTTACAGGAAAATCGTTATTTACCCTAATGGGAGGTTATGATGAAAGATATCTATTTTATATTTCGGAGAGAGTTTTACCTGGTTTTTCGGGACCATGCAGTACTTACTTTCTTTATTTTTCTGTGTTTAGGCTATCCCCTGATTTATACTTTTATTTATAGTAATGAGGTTGTAAGACAGGTGCCCGTTGCTGTCATCGATCAGTCCAAGTCTCCTTTAAGCCGTGAATTTTTGCGGATGTGGGAAGCTTCTCCGAATGTGAAAGTCGTAGCCCACTGTAACGATCTCGGAGAAGCGCAGCTTTTCATGTGGCAGAAAGAAATATACGGTATTTTAGAGATTCCGGCGGATTTCAGTAAAGATATAAATCGGGGAGAACAGGCCCATGTCGCTTTGTTTTGCGATATGGGGGCTTTACTCAATTATAAAGCTTTACTTCAGGCGACAAGCGATGTGGCTATCACCCTGGGGAAAGAAATACAGGTAGAAAATTTACCTTATGCTTCCCGCATTCAGCAAGAAATAACCGCCTCGCCGGTAGAGATTTCGGAAGTCAAAATGTTTAATCCTCAAAGTGGTTTTGCTTCTTTTATCATCCCGGCAGTATTGATCCTGGTGATCCAACAATCTTTATTGTTGGGAGTGGGAACGATTGCCGGAACAGCCCGCGACAGGAATCCACGCCATAGCCTGGTGCCCGTCGATAAACATTACTGCAAACCCTGGTGCATTGTCATCGGTAAAGCCTGTGTTTATATGCCGGTTTATTTTGTGATGGGATTTTGGGTGTTCTTTATTGTACCCCGGATCTTTAGTTTAACTCAAATCGGCGCTAAATCGGAATTGATGTTATTCCTGTTCCCCTTTTTGTTGGCTTGTGTCTTTTTTGCTATTACAGCTTCTTTTTTAAGTAGGGAGCGGGAACAGCCTTTTTTATTGTTTGTCTTTACCTCGGTGCCGCTCATGTTTATTTCGGGTATTTCGTGGCCGAAGGAGGGGATTGCCGGTTATTGGATCGCCCTGTCGAAAATTTTTCCTTCTACTCACGGAATCGACGGGTTCGTAAAAATGAACAATATGGGGGCTACCCTTGGAGAGGTGTTGCCGGAGTATCTAAATCTCTGGATTTTAGCGATTATTTATTTTATTTTGGCATGTTTATTGTATTATAGAGAAATTGTTAAAAGTCGTAAAGTACGTTCGTAAACGAATAATTAATAGGTGTGTACTATGATCAGACATTATTTATTCCCTGTGGTGGGAATTATCCTTGGATTTTCTGCTTGTCGTTCGTCGGAAACCAATGAAAAGCAGGTCTTGATGGTGAAGACCGAGACAGTAAAAAATTATGAGAACGAATTACAAGTGACCTATCCGGGGCGTGTTAAGGCTGCGGCCGACGTAGATCTGGCATTTCGGGTAGCCGGACCGATCATCCGGATTCCGGTGCAGGTGGGTAGTTTTGTGCGTAAAGGAGAAGTGATTGCAGAGATCGACCCGCGGGATTATGAATTGCAGTATAAAGCTACCGAAGCCGAATACAAACAGATTAAATCCGAGGCTGAACGGGTGATAGAACTGTATAACCGTAAAAGTGTACCTGAAAATGATTACGATAAAGCGGTGTATGGTTTGCAGCAAATCACCTCTAAATATAATGCGCATAAAAATGCTTTGAAAGATACCCGGCTTGTCGCTCCTTTCGATGGGTATATCCAGAAGAAATATTTCGATACCGACGAAACGGTGGCTGCCGGAATGCCGGTTATATCGATGATCGATACCCGTTATTTCGAGGTAGAAATCGATGTGCCTTCCAGCGATTATGTCCGTCGTCACCTTTTTAACCGGTTTACGGCAGTTGCCGATGTCTTTCCGGATCGGGTTTTTCCGTTGGAATTGATCGATGTGACGAAAAAGGCTAATCTGAATCAGCTTTATCAGATGCGTTTGCGGTTGACTCCTGATCCTGCTATTCCTTTGGCGGCAGGTATGAGTGTGAATGTAACGATCGATTATGAAGCGGGAGGCGACAATTTGACAGTGGTTCCATTGAGTGCTATTTTTCAGGACAAGGAAAAATCGTCGGTATGGGTGTATCGGCCGGCGGATAAAAAAGTGACTCAAAGACAGGTTAAAATCCGGCAAATATTGAAAGAAGGCAGAGTGGTTTTGGACGAAGGCCTGCAAAGTGGTGAAATCGTAGTCACTGCCGGTGTACATAAACTGAAAGAGGGTATGGAAGTCGAGAGGTTGAAGCCTGTTGCCGATACGAATATCGGTGGTTTGCTGTAAACGGTCGATCCGGCCTGAAACTGTTGTCTTTTATTAATTCTGATTGGAATGAATCTTGCTGAATATGCATTGAATAATAGGGCACTGGTCAAATTTCTGATTGCAGTGCTTGTTGTTGGCGGAATCTTTTCGTTTGTCTCTATGAGTAAACTGGAAGATCCGGAGATCAAGGTAAAACAAGCTCTGGTCGTGACTGTCTATCCCGGAGCTTCGGCTCATAAAGTGGAATTGGAAGTAACGGATGTGCTCGAGAAAGAAATCCGGGCGATGGGAGATATTGCCAGTGTGGAGTCGAAATCGATGGCTGATCTGTCTATTATTACGGTCGAGTTGGAGAGTACGGTTCCCCCTGCCGAATTGGAACAAAAGTGGGATATCTTACGGCGGCGGGTGACGAATGCAGCTTCACAACTGCCCGACGGATGTGTGACTCCTGTGGTAAAAGATGATTTCGGGGATGTATACGGCATGTTCTATGCCATGACTACCGATGGCATCGCCGACGAAGAAATGGTTGAGTATGCCAATCTGGTGAAGCGTGAGTTACAGGATATACCGGGAGTGAGACGGGTGGATATTTATGGCGACCGAAAACCTTGTATCAATATAGATATCATACAGGACAAAATGGCTAATCTGGGTGTACATCCCGCCGAGATTTTAGCTACCTTGAACAACCAGAATAAAACGGTTTATTCGGGATATTTCAAGACGGGAAAGAGTAGATTGAGGATAGGCGTAGACGATAGTTACGAATCGATCCGTGATATCGAAAACCTGTTGATTCAGGGACATGAAAACGATCAGCTGCGATTGCGGGATGTGGCTTCGGTCACACGGGGATATCAGGATCCTTCCCGGAATGAGATGCGTTATGATACTGTTCGTGCACTAGGGATATCGATCTCTATGGAAAAAGGAGGGAATATTGTGACTTTGGGCGAAAAGGTGGATGCTCGTTTAGAGCAATTGAAATCTTCCCGTATACCTGTCGGCATCGATTTTCAAAAGGTATTTTTCCAACCCGATCGGGTGAGGGAGGCTATCGGTACTTTTATGATCAATCTGGTGGAGTCGGTGCTGGTGGTGATTCTGGTATTGATGCTGACGATGGGATTCCGGAGCGGTGTGATTATCGGTACCGGTCTGGTCATTATCGTTTTGGGGGCTTTCGTGATTCTATATTTACTCGATGGAACTTTACAGCGGGTTTCCCTGGCGGCTTTGATCGTTGCGATGGGGATGCTGGTGGATAATGCGATTGTGATTGTCGACGGAATCCTGGTGGATTTAAAACGGGGTATCCCTAAGCCTGCCGCTTTGACCAATATTGCTAAAAAGACAGCTATGCCCCTGTTGGGAGCTACTTTGATCGCCATACTGGCTTTCTTCCCGATTTTTATGTCGCCCGATACGGTGGGGGAATATGTGCGGGATTTGTTTATCGTTCTGGCGGTGTCGTTATTATTGAGCTGGATTTTGGCTCTGACACAGATTCCGATCCATGCCGATTATTCCTTAAAAGTGAAAAATGAGCATTTGAGTGAGGAACAATTATACGATAGCGGGATGTATCGGTGGTTCAGGAAATTCCTGACCTATATGCTCTATCATAAGAAATTTGCTGTAGGAGCGGTTGTCATCTTATTGGCTTTGAGTGCCTGGTGTTTCCAATATATTCCGCAGGGATTCTTCCCGGATTTGAGTTACACCCAGTTGTATATCGAATATAAAGTGCCTGAAGGGGGGACTTTGGAAGCCGTCCAGGGAGATATTGCAGAAATCGAGGCTTATTTACTTTCCCGCCCGGATATTACACATGTGACTTCGAGTTTCGGCGGTACGCCTTCGCGCTACAATCTGGTCCGCTCGATTGCTTTGCCGGCGATGTCGTACGGTGAATTGATCGTCGACTATACGGATGCCGATGCCCTGAAAAGTTCGATTCCCGGGCTACAGCAATATCTCACAGAACATTATCCGGATGCTTATGTGCGGATCAAGCGTTATAATCTGATGTATGAGGATTTCCCGGTCGAGTTGATGTTTTGCGGACCCGATCCGGCTGTATTGAAGAGCTTGTCGGCTCAGGCTGAACAGATCATGAACGATGAACCGACGGCTACTTTGGTAACGAATAACTGGGAGCCCGAAGCGCCGGTATTGATGGTCGATTATTACCAGCCGATCGCCCGGCAAGCCGGTTTATCCCGTACGGATGTCGGCTTATCTCTGCTCTCGGCTACCGATGGATTACCTGTAGGCTCTTACTACGAAGGAACCACAGCTATGCCTATTTATATCAAAAGCGTAGATAATGAAGGAGAAGAAACTGCTGCGCTGGAAAATATTCCGGTTTGGAGCGTCCTGCCTTCGCTTACCGGTTTGGATGGCGAGACGATAAAAGGGCTTTTGATGGGAACTGTCAAGAAAGAAGACCTTTTGTCGGAAGTGGTCGGTTCTACTCCGTTGTCACAGGCTACCCGGGGAGTGAAAATCGAGTGGGAAGATCCTGTCGTTTGGAGGTATAATGGACAACGGGCCATAAAAGCACGTTGTAACAATGCGCAGGGATATACCGCCGAGAGTGTACGGGGCAAGTTGATCCCGCTCGTCGATACGATCACCTTGCCTGAGGGATATACGAAACAATGGCTGGGCGAACACAAAGCGAGTAGCGAAGCCATGCGGTATCTTTTTAAAAATGTGCCCTGGGCTATTGTTATGATAATTGTTATTTTGATCATGCTGTTTAAAGATTTCCGTAAACCTACGATTATTTTCCTTTGTTTGCCGCTGGCAGCTATCGGCATTGTCTTCGGGATGCTGATCAGTGGAAAAGATTTCGGTTTTGTCGCTATTGTGGGAGCCTTGGGATTGATAGGTATGATGATTAAAAATGGAGTGGTATTGCTGGATGAGATCACTTTGCAGATTGCTTCCGGCAAAGGGAGGTTAGTGGCTTTACTGGATTCGTCGTCTTCGCGTTTCCGGCCGGTAATGATGGCTTCTTTAACGACTATCCTGGGGATGATTCCTTTGCTGGGCGACGACTTGTTCGGTTCTCTGGCGGTCACTATAATGGGCGGATTGCTGGTAGGTACGGTGATCACTTTGGTGTTTATACCTGTATTGTATGCTTTATTCTTTCCCATCGAAAAGGAAGATAAGGTCGGAGCTTTGCATAAAAGCGATAATGAACAATTGGCTAATGAATGATCGACGAATGATGAAAACAACGCTATTAATCCTGACAGTTTTATTCTTTTCCGGAGTTTGTCCGGCTCAGATAGTCGAGCTCGATTTACAGAAATGCCGGAAAATGGCGGTAGAAAATAGTAAAAAATTGCAATCGGCAGAACAACAAGGTCAAAAAGCCGGTTTTGACAAAAAAGCTTACCGGGCTAATTTCCTACCTAAACTTTCGGCTACAGGTTTATATGCCTATGTACACAAGAAGATGAAATTCGATATCGACGGGGGGTATCTGCCGGTATACGATGTGAACGATGTCGGACAGGCAGTGCCGCTGAATAGTTTGTATATGCCCGAAGGCAAACCTGTATTGGGAGCCGATGGGATACCCCTGTTCAAACAATATGCATTTATGCCGGATATCGACCTGGCTTTGGGTATTGAAAATGCTTACACGGTAGGAGTGATGTTGGAACAGCCTCTTTATATGGGGGGGAAAGTGCGTTCTGCTTTTCGCATGGCTTCGATAGGTAAAGAAATTGCAGACCTGAATGTGAAATATAATCAGGCGGAAGTACTTGCCGAAGCAGATGCGGCTTATTGGCAATATCTGAAAGTCTGTGAACAGGTCAAAGCTGCCGGAAAATACCTCGAAGTTGTGAAAGAATTGGTGCGTAATCTGGAAGATGCTTATCGGACGGGGATGGCCGCACAGAACGATCTGCTGAAAGCGCAGGTTAAACAAAATGAGGCGGAATTGATGGTACAAAAGGCACAGAACGGTCTGGCTTTGTCGGGAATGAATCTTTGCCGGATTGTCGGGGTTGATCTGATGAGTGAGCTGACGGTCAGGGATAGCCTCGGAGAAGGTATCGTTTCCGGCCTGTGGGAAGAAGGGGATAATATCACCGGCCGTCCCGAATACAATATGTTGGAACGGCAAATCGAACTGAAAGAAAAAGAAGTAGCCTTGACGCGTTCGGATTTTTTGCCTCAATTGGGAGTCTCTGCTTCGTATGGATATAGTGACGGGATTACGTTAAACGGCAAATCGGACGGTATCGCTTCTTTTGCAGCTTTGGCTTCGTTGAAAATACCTATTTATCATTGGGGAGAAGGACGTAATAAAGTCAAAGCCATGAAAGCCGAAGAAGAGATGGTGCGTTTGAAAAAAGAAGAAACCGAGCAGATGATGCAGCTCGAAGTGGCCCGGGCCCGCTATAATGTCGAAGATGCTGCTACCCGGGTTCGGCTCACACGACGGTCACTTTCTCAGGCCGAAGAAAACCTGCAGGTGAGTAAGAATCGTTTTGAAGTAGGAATGGAGACCCTTACCAATTACATGGAAGCACAGGCACAATGGCAGAAGGCTTGGAGTGATTGGATAGAGGCTAAGGCTGAACTTCGTGTGAATGAAACCTATTATTTGAAATCTACCGGAAGACTTAGTGACTAAGTCTCCGGTTTTTCTATAGGATTTTGCTCCTGGATTTCTTCTTCCGGTGTTTTTTTCGGTTTTTTCAATAACGTACGCAGGTAAAACAGCCGTACCGTTTCCGGAGAGACTTTATAGCGCATTGCAATTTTCTGAAACGAGAAACCTTCGGTCCTTAAATCTTTGATTTCTTGTTCATGTTCGAATAACTTACCGGCCCGCAGACTGCCTTTGGGACGTCCTAACTTTATTCCTTGGGCTCTGCGGCGTGCCAGAGCTTCGCGTGTACGCTGAGAAATCAACGTACGTTCGATTTCAGCACATAGACCAAAAGCGAAAGCGAGTACCTGACTGTTGATAGAAGAATCGAATTTATATCCTTCCTTAATACTGTGAATGGTGATCCCTTTTTCAATCGATTGATGAATAATGTTCATGATATTCATCATTTTCCGGCTTAGCCGGGAAACTTCGGTAATTATCAAGACATCACCTTTTTGCAGTTTTTTGAGCAGTATTCCTAATTCTCTCTCACTTTCTTTTTTTGTTCCACTCACGGTTTCTGTACACCACATGGTAATTTTCAGTTCTTGCCGATGGCAGAAATTAATTACCTCGCTTTTCTGATTCAGAATGGTTTGCTTATCTGTGCTCACCCGCAGATAAGCAGCAACTATAGGAGCTCTGTCCTTCAGTTCCTGTTTCTTTTTTTCGGGCATAGTTGTTTAGATCAGTATGAGATACTGTTAATGCTTTTTTTCTCTTTTAGTTCACAAATATACGAAAGTTGGCCAGTTATGAGAAACTTTTGTGAAAAATGAGATCTGAAAATTAAGAGATTTGAACAGTTTTTGTTTTTTTAACTTACCGATGGGAAAGAAATAAAATTAGTTTTCAAATTCCACCTACTTCGTGAAACATATATTCGATGTCGTAAGTATATATTAAGACTTTAATATTCAGTATATAATAAATAAATGTCAGATACGATGAGAAAAAGTAGGAATAGAATTATGAAGATGAAATGGCTGGTATGGGGTTACATAGCAGCATCGATAGGGATTTTAGGATCTTGTCGGAATAAGCAGGTTCAGGTAGATATTCCGCAATTAGTAAAGACAGCTCCCGTGAATGGACATGATGGGATGACTTCTGTCACTTATCCTGGAAAAATTCAGGCTGCATCGAATGTGAAACTGGCCTTCCGGGTAGCCGGACCTATCCGTAAAATTTATGTAAACGAAGGACAATATGTGAAAAAAGGACAATTATTGGCCGAATTGGATCCCCGGGATTATCAGATTCAATTTAATGCTACTCAGGCCGAATATACCCAGGTGAAAGGCGAAGCAGACCGGATTATAGAGTTGTATCGCCGTGGAAGTGTTTCGGTGAATGAGTACGATAAAGCTGTCGCTGCACGTAAAAGGGTGACCGCTTTATATAATGCACACCGGAATGCATTGAACGATACCCGTTTGAAAGCTCCCTTCGATGGTTATGTACAAAATAAGTACTTCAACGCTCCTGAGATTGTGAATCAGGGTACTCCGGTGGTATCGATGATCGATAACGATTATTTTGAAGTGGACGTCAATATCCCTTCCGGAGATTTTATCCGGCGTGAGGATTTTATGACTTTCCACGCGAATGCCGATGTTTGTCCCGATTCGATTCTGCCTTTGGAACTGCTCGACATCACTCAGGGGGCAAATTACAACCAGTTGTTTACAGCTCGTTTCCGTTTAAAACGGAATCCGGTTCTGGCGCCAGGTATGAGTGTCTCCGTTACAATCGGATTTAAGCCCTCTTCAGAAGCGATGAGTATTGTTCCTGTCTCGGCCTTGTTTATGAAAGACGGACAGTCGTTTGTCTGGTTGTATAATGAGCAGGACGAAACGATCGAACCGGTGAGTGTCGCCGTAGAACGCCTGACAAAAGATGGAGAAGCAATTGTGAGATCTGCTTTGAGGAAAGGGCAAACGGTGATTTCTGCCGGTGTCAATGATTTGAAGGAAGGGCAGAAAGTAAAACTTTTACCTCCCGTCCCGGCTTCGAATGTTGGAGGGCTGTTGTAATGTAAATAGGAATGTCGGGCTTTCAGACCGGTATAGGACTAAATAGGAAAATCTTAAATTATGAACTTTACAGAATATGCTTTAAAAAATAAGGCGCTGGTTTATTTTTTTGTTTTTGTATTGGTAGTCGGAGGAATTTATTCCTTCTTTACCATGAGTAAATTAGAAGACCCGGCCATTACGGTGAAACAAGCTATGGTCGTAACTACTTTCCCCGGTGCATCTGCCTGGCAGGTGGAATTGGAGGTGACCGATGTACTCGAGAAATCGATCCGTTCTATGGGAGACCTGGATCATGTAGAATCGCGTTCTATGGACGATATCTCACTTATTCTGGTCGAATTGAGCAGTACGGTACCATTAGCAGAATTACAGCAGAATTGGGATATCCTGCGCCGTAAAGTGGCGAACGTACAAGCTCAGTTACCGGCCGGCGCCCAGCCTTCGATGGTCATGGACGATTTCGGCGATGTATACGGGATGTTTTATGCAATGACATCGGATGGCTTCGATTATCAGAAAATGATGGACTATGCCCAGTTGGTAAGACGTACTGTGCTGGATATCGACGGGGTGAGCAGTGTCGACATATATGGAGAACGGCCGGCCTGTATCGATATCGATATTCAGGAATCGAAAATGGCCAATTTGGGGGTTCATCCTGCCGAGATCATCCTCACCCTCCGCGGACAAAATGCAACGGTCTATTCCGGTTACTATAACAGTGGGGAAAAAAGAGTACGCGTAGGAATAGACGGCGATTTCAATGGAATTGAAGATATCCGTAATCTCCTGATCCGGGGACACGAAGAAGACGATATCCGTTTGGGAGACGTGGCCGATATTACCAAAGGGTACGTTCAGCCTCAGCAAGAGGGATTGAAATATGATACGCTGCCGGCTATCGCTATATCGATAGCGATGCAAAAAGGGGGAAATATCATCCAGTTGGGAAAAGTAATCGATCAAAAATTGGACGAACTGAAGCAAAATATCATTCCTGCCGGTATAAATTTCGAGAAAGTATTTTTTCAGCCTACCCGGGTAAAAGATGCGATCAGTGTATTTATGGTCAACCTGATCGAATCTGTATTGATTGTGATCATCGTGGTGATGTTAGCCATGGGATTCCGTAGTGGTTATATAATCGGGATCGGATTGGTGGTAGTTGTTTTGGGTTCTTTTGTGATTTTACATATGATGCACGGCACTTTACAAAGGGTATCCCTGGCATCGTTTATTGTAGCTATGGGAATGCTGGTCGATAATGCCATCGTTATTACCGACGGGATTATGGTGGATATGAAACGGGGGATTCCCAAGCCGGATGCTTTGGTCAATATCACGAAGAAAACGGCTTGGGCATTGTTGGGGGCTACTACGATCGGTATCCTGACTTTTTTACCGATCTATATGTCGCCCGATACAACCGGCGAATATGTCCGTGACCTTTTTATCGTATTGGCTGTATCGCTATGGCTGAGCTGGATATTGGCGCTGGCTTATGTTCCGATCCAGGCCGACCGGGCTTTTAAACCCAAAGTGGTCGAACCGGGAGAACCCGATAATCCGTTCAATGGCAGAATTTACCGGCAATATCAGCGACTTCTCCGTTTTGCCATCCACTATCGTTGGATCTGGATTGTAGCTACTGTGATTTTACTGGTTTTTAGTGTTTACGGTTATCGGTTTATAAAACAGGGATTTTTTCCCGACTTGAGTTATAATCAATTGTATATCGAATATAAAATGCCTTTCGGTACCAATCCTGAGACTGTCGAAAAAGATTTGGCCAGTATGGAAAAATATTTGATGAGTCGGCCTGAAATCACCGCCGTAACCACAAGTTTGGGTGGAACTCCCTCGCGTTATAATCTGGTCCGTACGGTGGCCGAGCCCGCTTTAAGTTATGGGGAACTGATCGTTGATTTTACTTCGCCGGCGGCTCTGAAGGAACATTTGAATGAATTGCAGGCTTATCTTTCTTCTCATTATCCGCAGGCATATGTGCGGATGAAACAGTACAACCTGATGTATATGGATTTCCCGATTCAGTTTATGATTTCAGGTCCCGATCCGGCAGTATTAAAATCACTCTGTGCACAGGTTGAAGGGATCATGCGGGCAGATTCATCGGTAATGCTGGTAACCAATAATTGGGGCCCGGAGACTCCGGCGATGCGGGTGGATTATCAACAGCAGACTGCCCGGGATGTAAACCTGAGCCGGGAAGATGTCGGGTTGGCCGTACTGGCTGCTACCGACGGCTTGCCGATCGGTTCTTATTATGAGGGCGAACATCCTTTACCGATCTATCTGAAAAGTGTGAACGATCAGGGACAACGACCCGGGCAGATCGGTAATGTCCCGGTTTGGAGTATGGTTCCTTCGACGAATGGAATAGGCCTCGGTACAGTGAAAGAGTTGATGACCGGAATGATCGGTACCGATGATGTATTAAAACGATTGATCGGTTCAGTACCGCTCAACCAGGCTAGTAGTGGAGTGGAAGTCGGCTGGGAAGTACCGGTCGTACGTCGTTATAACGGACAGCGTTCTATTGCTGTACAATGTAATAACGCTCCCGGATATACGACTACCGCAGCCAGAAATAGCTTGCTTCCGAAAATCGAGGCATTGGATATTCCTCCTGGTTATACTACAGCCTGGCAAGGCGAATACCTGGCAAGTACGCAGTCACAGTTTTATTTGTTTAAAAATGTACCGATCGCTATCGTGCTCATATTGGCTATATTGATCGCTCTGTTTAAAGATTTCCGTAAGCCACTGATGATCTTGTTGTGTTTACCGTTGGCCATTACGGGAGTGGTGGCCGGAATGCTGATCGCCGGTAAAGAATTTGGTTTTGTGGCGATTGTCGGGGCCTTGGGATTGGTCGGCATGATGATTAAGAATGGGGTAGTTTTGGTAGATGAAGTCGATATTCAAATCCGTTCCGGGAAAGATCCTTTTCTGGCTTTGGTAGATGCTTCTACCTCCCGTTTACGTCCGGTATTCCTGGCGGCGATGACGACTATTTTGGGAATGATCCCTTTGGTGAACGACGATATGTTCGGGGCTTTGGCGGTTACGATTATGGGAGGACTGTTTATCGGAACAATCATTACTCTGGTGATTTTACCGATATTATATTCTTTATTTTTCCGTATCCGTCCTGCTAAACACGGAGAAGAAGAACAACAGCAACAACAACAAATACGAATCAATTGGAGGTAATATGAAGGCACTTTTAATGATTTTGATCTTTTTTCCTGGAGTTTTATTGGCTCAGGTGGAGCTGGATTTACAGTTATGCCGGGAAATGGCTATTCGCAATAGTAAGGAGATGGAAATCGCCGACCGGCAACACCGGAAGGCTATGTTCGATACCAAATCCTACCGGGCGGATTATTTGCCTAAATTGTCTGCTGTCGGAGTCGGATTTTATAATCAGAAAAAATATAATTATAAATTGAAAGGAGGATATCTTCCCACTTATAAACCGGGAGAGAATGGGCAATTGGAACCGAATGTAATGATCGATCCCGCAACCCAGAAACCGGTGATTGGAAGTGATGGCAATCCGGTTTTCAATGAATATGCTTTTTTACCGGATATCCGTTTACAATTGAAGTTGAGAGGGGTTTATATGGCTGGGGCTCAGCTCGAACAACCGGTCTATCTGGGAGGTAAAGTCCGGGCTGCACATCGGATGGCACAATTGGGAGAGGACATCGCTGTCGAGAATATCCGGTTGAGCCGTTCTGAAATCGTGGTAGCGACAGACGAAGCTTATTGGCAACTGTTGAGAGTCGGCGAGCAGGTGTCCGCTG
The DNA here is from genome assembly GCF_985060555.1 of Odoribacter sp. Taxonomy (NCBI): domain Bacteria; kingdom Pseudomonadati; phylum Bacteroidota; class Bacteroidia; order Bacteroidales; family Odoribacteraceae; genus Odoribacter; species Odoribacter sp. The sequence continues at coordinate 39,933 of NZ_CFKYFN010000047.1, forward strand.
CCGAGAAGTACAGACAGGTCCTGAAAGAACTCCTGCAAAACCTGCGGGATGCTCAGGTGGTCGGAATGGCTACACCCAACGATGTACTGAAAGCCCAGGTCCGCTACAATGAGGCTGGCTTGATGTTGCAGAAAGCACAGAACGGACAGGTGTTGGCGAGCATGAATCTATGCCGGTTGGTCGGCCTCAATCTGCAAACGGAATTACACCTGCAAGATTCTTTGACAGATAAGATAGATCCTCGCATCTGGGCTTTGGATACTTCTGTGGAACAGCGCCCCGATTATACGATGTTGGCTCAGGAAGTAGACCTCAGGAAAAAACAAGTCGATTTGACACGGGCTGATTTTTTACCTCAGATCGGAGTGACCGCCGGTTATGGCTATGGAGGAGGATTGCAATTGAATGGAGATGATGAGGCAAGTGCTACTTTCTCGGCTATGGCAGCAGTGAAAATTCCCGTATTCCATTGGGGAGAAGGGAAAAATAAAGTAAGATCCGCCCGGATGGAGGAAGAAATCAGCCGTCTGAATCTTGAAAAAACAACGGATTTGATGCGTCTGCAAATTACTTCCGCCCGGTTTTCTGTTACAGATGCCCAAAAACGGGTAGAGATGGCCCGGAATGCCCTGTCGCAGGCAAAGGAAAACCTGAAAATCAGCAATGACCAGTATCAGGTGGGTATGGAAAACCTCACTGCCTTGCTGGAAGCACAGGCACAGTGGCAAGAAACCTGGAGCCAGTGGATCGATGCGAAAGCCTTGTTACACCTGAGTGTATCCCAATACCTGAAAGCGATTGGAAAGTTGGACTGAAGATAAATTCGAAGACTACTTATGAAAATTTTGATTTGATTTTTCTTTTTGAATTTATTATCTTTGTTTTATTAATTATAAATTTTATTAAATGAAAAGAAGACTAATGTTATTTGTGTTTCAGTGTTAATTATGGGAATTGGTATTATTGGAAGTAATTGGAGTGTGAATGAGCATACTGCTGACTTTTTAGCTTTTGCTAATATGGAGGCATTAGCTCGTGGGGAATCTGGAAGTGGGATCACTTGTTGGAGGACTGTTTCGATGAATGGGGCTGGTAGGCCTGCTCATTACACTTATTGTGGAAGTTGTGATGCTGTATTGGCCCGGGAGGTTGCTGATAAAGATTATTCTCATTTATTTGTATCTCTATGAGAAATCTGTTTTGTCTGTTTTTGGGTGTGGTGCTGGCCATAGCTTGTACGCATAAAGAGTTTTATTCTTTTACAAATGAGAAGAATTTAGAAATGATATCGGTTAAGATCGACGAGATTCTTTTGGCCGATTTTATGATAAAGAAAGGGAATTATTTGTTCATGATCAGTACCCGATCGGATTCTATGGTTTATTTGTATGCTTTACCTGATTTGCAGTACTGTAAAAGTTTTGGGATAAAAGGAAAAGGTCCCGGTGAGTTTATCTTGCCTATGTTTGTAGAAGCTCCGGGAAATGATGTTTATATATGGGGATATTCCGACGTTAGATTGATTCGTTGTTTTTCAGTAGATTCTAATGCACATATTACTGTAAAGCAAGATTATCATTTGGATAAATACGAAACTTTTAATTTTATGCATTTGATCCGGGATTCTATATGTGTATATAGTTTAATGCCTACACAGCCTTTGGTAAAATTATACGATTTGAAAAATGGGAAAAATATGGGGGAATTGAAAATTGGATCTAAAAATAGGGTAAATTCCTATTTGTCCGATGGAGATGGGGTGATGGCTGCCAATGATTCGGTGATTATTGTCGCTTATCATTATAAAAAGCAGATCGATATTTATGATGTCAGTACTTTGAAACTGAAAAAGCGATTGATCGGGGATTACCGCCCTCAAAAATTAACAGACGATTTTACAGAAAATAAATATCATTATGTAGATATAGTTGCCGGAAAGAAAAGATTCTATGCTCTATACCGGGGATGCAGAAATAAAGATGCCAAAGAAAATAGTGATATTCTGGAGTCTTTCGATTATGATGGAAATCCTGTTATTAAATATAAATTCAATGATTTAAGTCCCGATATTTTTTATGTAGATGATGAAGCTGCTGTTTTATATGGTTATAAGTCCGCATACCCGGACTTAATGCTAAAATATGAATTAGAAGAAAGACTTCCGACTTATCAGGTCGATATTGATGAAAAACAAAGCTTTCGTTCCGTGTGCCGAAACTGACGTTTGGCGATTACTGGTTGGAACTGCCCACGCGCTTCAGTAAAGGGCAGTTGACTTATTTACTATATGGCAAAGAACTGTCTTCCTCAGGCTCTTACCTGAAGCTGTGGGTGAAAAAACGATTAAAAATAAGTTTTGACGGCAAAAAGAAACTGGAGAATTTCGATGTCCTGTGACATGTCAATAAGTTCTGTCGGCTCAAAATTAGCAATTATTTATGAAGGGGGTACTTTAAACCTAACCGGATGTATGGATAGCTGAGTTACCCGCTCGGAATAGTTTTCTGTAAGAAATTGATTTTAAATCTGATTCTAATATAAGAGATCAGGAAACCTTCTTTCATTGAAATTTATGGTTTTCAGCTCCGGTTTAGCTTGCCATGCAATGATAACACCGGAGACGAATAGGTACAAAAATCTCCTGCAGAGTTCTGTATTTGAGGAGGATAAATAGAACATCTGCAGGAGATATTTTAATTTGAAATCCGATGTTTTATTTTACGGGAAATTCCGGTATTGCCGGGACTTCTTTCTTTTCGGTTTTCAGTTTTTCCAGGATCACTTCGATGGCTTTGTTCAATTGTTGGTCTTCGCCGTTGAACTCCAGGTAAGGATCGTTTTCCAACAGAATATCCGGATCTACCCCGTGACCTTCGATGATAAAGCCGCTACCGTCAGCTGCAAAAGGAGCATAGGAGGGGGTGACGATAGAACCTCCGTCGACTACCGGAATGGTGCCGCTGTAACCGACTACTCCTCCCCATGTCCGGTGGCCGATGACCGTACCCAGTTTATTGAATTTAAAACGATAGGGGAACAGGTCTCCGTCGGATGCCGAGTATTCGTTTACCAATAACACTTTCGGTCCGAGGAAAGTGCCTACCGGACTTACCGAACCCGAAGTCTGGTTGGTATGCATCGTATAAAAATGAGGGGTACGCATCAGGCGCTCGGTAATCATCGGAGATACATTTCCACCGCCATTGCCCCGATCGTCGATGATCAGGGCTTTTTTACCCAATTGCGGGTAATAATGCTTGACGAATTCGTTCAGCCCGTCGACACCCATGTCCGGAATATGGATGTAACCTACTTCTCCGTTGGTGGCTTCACTCACTTTCCTGATGTTATTTTGTACCCAATTGTAATAATAAAGTTGCGATTCGTCGCTGAGTGGGGTTACTAATACCTGGCGGGCTCCTGCTGTTTCAGGCCGGGTATTCACTGTGAGTTCTACCGTTTTGCCAGCTTTGCCGATCAGTTCGCTAAAGAGATTCTCGGTTTCTTTCAGCGATTTGCCGTTGATGGCCAAAATATAATGACCTTCTTTTACCTCCACGCCGGGCATAGTCAGGGGCGAACGGGTCGCTTCGTTCCAGTTGGCTCCTTCTATGATTTTGGTCACTTTAAAATAACCCGAAGGATCTTTTTTGAAACGGGCGCCTAACAAGCCCATCGGGATTCTTGCGGGTGTCGGATGTTCACCGTTGGCAGAATAAGCATGGCCGACACTCAGTTCTCCGATCATTTCTCCGATGACATAAGTGAGGTCTGTCCGGTGATTGACATGAGGAATCAGGACTTTGTATTTTTCATACACTCCTTGCCAATCTACTCCATGCATATTTTTAGCGTAGAAGAAATCTCGCATTTGCCGCCAACTTTCATTGTAGATTTGCATCCATTCCTGATGATAGTCGATGTATTTTTTCAGGTCCGAAGTAGAAATCGGGTGATTTACACTTACCGGGGCATTAGGGATGTCGATGACCTGAAAAGCCCTGCCTGATTGTGCAATTGCTTTTTCATAACCCGGACCGAAAATGATCCGGCTATTCAGATCTGTTTCCTTCCGGTCTTTCAGGTTATATATACTGGTATTACCATAACGGTTGAAATAAACCTGATTACCGATCATATGCAGATCGTGGTAATTTCCTGCTGAGACTGGTAGTTCGATAATCCGGTTGGCGATATTCGTATAGTCGTATTCATTTTTCGGATGCTCTTTCGTTGCTTTGGATTTCTTGGTCTCCCTGGTGGTCGGTGTTTGTTGGGGAGCTTTCGGATTGTCGTTTTCCGGAGCAAAGGGAATGGTGGCATCTTGGGTAAGAGGCAAAATGTATATTTTATTCATATTGTTGTACACATGGTTCCATTCCGTACTACTGTAGGTCGGGTTGAAGGTACGGGCAGATACGAAAACCAGGTATTTACCGTCTTTACTGAAATTCGGTGAACTGACATTATACCAACCGTCGGTCATTTGATGTTTTTCTTTGCTATTCCGGTCATAAATGATGATATTATCCATCTCTTTTCCCGGTTGGATGTAGGTGATATACCGGCTATCTTGTGACCAGTTGAACGAGTTGATCGGTCCGACACCGGAACTGGCGATAACTTCGGTTTTCCCATCGCTTACCTGAGTCAGATTAAGGGTATTCTTTTTTTCACTCCAAAGAATGGAGCGGGAATCGGGAGCCCATTTCAGATCGAAGATATAGGTTTTCAAATCTTTCGTCAGCATTTTTTCTTCTCCGGTAAAAGCATCTCTCAGCCAGATATTGAATTCTCCGTTTTTGTCCGAGATATAGGCGATCCATTTTCCATCCGGCGACCATTGCGGATTGCGGTCGTTGGCATTTGAGGAATTGGTCAGATTATAGGTAATACCGGATTTTGCCGGTAGGGTGAAAATATCTCCCCGGGCGGCGACGACAACCCGTTCTCCGTTGGGGGCAACGTCCATTCTGCTGATTTGTCCGCTGACATCCTTCCATTCCGGTCGCGCCCAATTTTGGTCGTTATCGATCTCGACAGGAATCGGGGAAGCCTTTTCGGTCCGGGTGTCGAATTTATAGAGGATACCGCCTTGTTCATATACGATCTGATCTCCTCCCAGGGCTGGGAATTTGATGTCGTAGTCTTTGTTGAAGGTTAATTGGCGGGTAGTCTTATCCGATAAGTTATAAACATAGAGATTCATGATGTCGTCCCGGTCGGAAATGAAGTATATTTTATTCCCGTCTGCGGACCACATGGGAATGATATCCTGGCGGATTTCGTCTGTTATTTTCTGTGATTGGTGTGTGTCGAAATCATAAATCCGAATGTCGTCGGCCATACCTCCCTGATATCTTTTCCAGGTACGGAATTCTCTGAATACATAATTGTAAGCCAGTTTTTTCCCATCCGGGGAATAAGATGCGAAGCCTCCGTTTTTGAGGGGGATTTCGACAGCTTCTCCTCCCTCGGCGGGAACAGTCATTAATTGTCCGGTAAAGTCGTTGAAAGTGAATTGCCGGGTGCGGAACAGGATATGTTTGCTGTCCGGGGTCCAGCCGATGACGATGTTGTTAGGGCCCATCCGGTCGCCTAAATCATCCCGGTTCAGGGTTGCGGTATAGGTCAGACGCCGGGGAATACCACCTGCCGAAGGGATCACAAATACTTCTGTATTTCCGTCGTATTGCCCGGTGAATGCAATGTATTTTCCATCCGGTGAAATACGTGGAAACATTTCGTATCCGATATCCGAAGTTAATTTGCGGGCTGTTCCTCCTTGATCGCTTACCGTGTATAAATCGCCGGCATACGAAAAAACGATCTGTTTACCGTTGATATGGGGAAAGCGGATTAAACGTGCTTCTTCTGCTTTGCCGATCGATACGATCAGAAAACAAATGAATGTGAATATAAAAGTTCTCATGTGTGATGAATTATAGGTTTGAACACAAAGATAACAATGAATATTTAATATAAAGAAATAAAAACTGCAGAGTCATAATAAATAATTACAAAGAGAAAAAAAAGCTTGGTGAGAATATCCCTGTAATTTTATGCTCTGCAGAAAACGAAAGGTTCGTTTTTTGGTCGGTTTACGACTTGGGAGGGTCAACCGACAAATCCTATGATTATGATCGTTCGATAACTAAATTTTTGTTGTATCCGTAGAATGGTTTGTAACCTGACAAAGGTAAGGTGAAATCTATTTTTTTTTGAATATCGGTTTCGGACATTGTGGTGGACAAATAGAGAAATAATGTTTAGTTAAATAATTGATAAATATGTGTTTGATGTTTTTGAAATGGGTGGACACTCCATTTCAATTTGCTTTTGTCTACCCAATTTTAATCTTTTTATCGGTTAGAAAATCCAGTTTATAAATTTTTCAGAAACTCATCCAGATCGATTTCTTTTTGAAGTTTCGTCGAGATTTTATGCGCCAGTCGGTTTTTTCTCTTTCGCAGGGCTTCGGGGCTTGCGTGGAAAATGGTGGTCATGTCTGTCATCCTCCACTGGTGGTGAATCATACTGGCTAATAATAATTCGTCTGTATTACATTCGGGAAACATGCGTTGAAACCGGATACTGAAGTTACCGTCAAAATTCGTCAACCGGTAGATTAGTCGCCCGGAAGAATTTGCTTTTTGCTGGATTAAAGCTTCGTAAAGTCTTTTGTAACTTTCCGAAGATAAATGATGGAGGCTTTTTTCCCGATTTAGCAGGCGTTCCAGTTCATCATAGGCAATATGATTTTCGGTGATGAATTCTTTTGTCATCATAAAACTCCATTCCCGGTGTTTGATTGTTTCGGATAATTTTTCATACTGGACTTTCAATTTCCGGTGGCGGAAGTAAAGGAAAAGAGAGATAAGGGAAAAAGTAAATAGGCAAATGATGATGAGTAACAGGATTTGCGAGTAGTTTATCATCGGGGTATGGGAGATGCCGGATGAATTCCGGACTGAAAGGAGGGTGTCTTTCAATCGGAGGGTTTCGTCTTTCCAATAAAGGGCTTCGGCATAATTTCCATGTTGTATTCCGATATTGGCTTGGGTTTGACAATAGCTGATGAGACGGCAGATCGAATCCTGAGTTACCGGTGTAGATCGCTTGTCTAGCCATGAAGACGGGTTAGGGGTGTGGGTTGCACATGAAATTATCAGTGTCAGTATAAAAGTGAGAAAGATAGGTTTGCTCATGCGACTCCGTATTTTGTTTGCAAACATATACTATCTTTAACGGATTATCAATGTTTTTCCGGTTCACTTTTTTAAAGACAATAATTTTTAAGCAAAATACACAACTTTCTAGGTTAACTATTTTTCTTTTATGATTCTGCTTCCTGAATGATTATGTGAATTTTCGATTTGTGGATTCCCTTTTATAACCAAGCGGGAATGCCCGTATAAATCATAGGTCAACCGTTGGTTTACTTGTATCTCGGCTTTGGCTCCGATGGATAATTGGATGTCCGCATTTTGAGTTTCCAATTCCCGGGCTTCCAGACGGGCTGCTGTTTTCAAAATGGCTTGTAAGTTTTGGGCTTCTCCTTTGATCTCCAGGATTCCGGAGGTGCGTGCCTCTGCCTGAATATCTTCGGCTTTTAGTCTGATCCGGATCTGGCCTCCGGTTGTTGCTTCCAGACGGATTGTCCGGAGGTTCCAGATTTGAGGCCAGGCATCTATTCTGGAATGGTTGGAGGCTTTCAGACTCCCGAGGGTCGGCATACTGATCAATACATTCATCGAAGCGTATTTGACGATATTTACGCTGTCCGGAATATAAATTTTTAATACCTTGTTTTTGACCGTAGTTTTAATATAAGAAAACAGGTTATCGTCAGCCTCTACGGTGATCGGTTCCATTTCTCCCCGGACGATAGCGACATCGATTCCCCGGGAAATTTCGATACTGGTGAAATCTGCTGTTTCACGCTGTTGTGTCAGGACATATCCCGAACCTTTTACATTTTTCTGCCCCCAGACAGCAGAAATAGTCAGATAGAAAACTAAAAGTAATAATCCCGGTCGTTTATAAATTTTCATAGCGTTGAATTTTTCTCTGTTTAACGCTTTTATCCGGATCCGGGTTCGGTGAGAATAAAAAAACTGCCGTTGCCGGCAGTCTCTCAAGTTTGTGGTATAGATAGTAGTAATTGGTTATAAGTTTATCCGGCATTGATAAATTTCTTCACCAGTGCCTGAATATTTTCAGGATGGTTACTGATGTCTTGCCGTAAGGTTTTATCGTGATATGAATTTAGTTTGTCGATCATTCCATCGATTAAGCTGGCACTGAAAACGCCCTGAGCTTCATATATGGCTCTTTGGTTAGCGAGGCATTCGGCCGATTCTGCACAAGAAGTCGGTAGATGGCTCAATCGTTCTGCTATATGCTTATGGGCATCGTCGAAAATGTTGACATTGACATACCGTTCCTCTGCATATGGGAGGGCATCGGGCATTTCGAAACCATGCCGTGCGGCTACTGCAAGTCCGGCTAATAACAAATACACATCGGCCGATCCGTCCGGACAACGAAATTCTATGGTTTGTTTAGTACTCAGGTCTGCATGGCCTGCTTGCTCGAGAGGATTGGCATCGGTGATCATTTCATTGGCTCCCTGTGTCCAACCCAGAGGTACACGTACCAGCACCGAACGGTTACGGTCGCCCCAGCAGATATTGGTCGGAGCTTCCTGATGCGGTACCAGACGAAAATAAGATGTCGGATTTGTATTACCGAAAGCTGTCAAAGAAGGAGCTATTTCCAATATACCGGCAATAGCTTTTTTGGCCGCTTCCGTAAGTTGACCGTTTTCGATATACATGTTTTTTCCTTCTTTCATCAGACGGGTATGGATATGTAATCCGCTTCCGGCTTTTCCTGTCGTGATCTTGGGTGCGAAGGTCAGGTCTACCCCATATTGATAAGCAAGTGTCCGGAGTATCCATTTGGCGATAACCAACTGGTCGGCAGCTTCTTCTATATCGACCGGCAAAAATTCGATCTCATTCTGTTCGTATTGCAAGTTACCGATCGTGAAATTCCCGACTTCAGAATGGCCGTATTTGATTTGTCCTCCCGCTTGTGCGATGGCACGCATTGCTTCCTTTCGGAGATTGGCCCATTTGCAGAAAGGCATAGATTCATGGTATCCTCGCTGATCCGGTGTCTCGAATAAGTCTTCTTTCTCGCTGATGACATAATATTCCAGTTCCCCCATAGCCTGAAATTCCATACCGGTAACTTTCTTAAACTCTTCGTGTGCCTTGCGAAGGGTATACTCCGGAGCGCTCTCCAAAGGTTTACCGTCTTTCGTATAGTAACTGCAAAGAATGTCTAGTGCAGGAATATCACTGAAAGGGTTCAAAAAGGCAGTCCGGTAACGGGGTATCACGTATAAATCGCTTGAACCGGCCTGTATATAAGGAAATAAACTGGATCCATCCACCCGTTCACCATAGGTCAGAATGCTATCCAGGTGTTCCAGGCTGTTAATAATGAAGTTCAGTGTTTTCAATCGTCCGTCTGCTCCGGCATAACGAAAATTGATCATTTCAATATCGTTTTTCGTCACATATCGAATAATATCCGCTTTGGTGAACTCTTTTTGAGGCTTATTCAAGAATTTCACCAGTGGATTGGGATTAAGTATCGTATTTCCTTCCATAAATCTTTTGTTAACGGTTACGGAGCAAAACTATGAAAATTTTTCTAAATCGAGAACGTTTGCGTAACAAATTATAAGTTAAAATTCTTTTATTTTTAGGTATTGTTAGTTTTTGTCGCTCTTCTTCTCGGCAAATGACGGGAAAAAAAAGAAGGTATAAATCTGATTTGTGGATAATTATGCATTTATTTTAAATAATAATTCGATTATATTCAAGTGTTTTTCCGGGATGGTGATGAAATAATTGCATAAATATTTGTTTATAATAAATATTTATGCATATCTTTGTCCTGTTGTTTGAATGAAGAGGTTCGTTCAGGCACAATTTAGAAATATCAATATAAATCATTAAAATTTTCAGGTGAGATGAAAATAGATGTTATGGTTGCTTCGGTCGGGCATTTGAAGTATGTAAAAGTAATAAACGATACCATTGATGAGGCTGCAAAAGCCCGGGGGACGGGTATTGCACGAAGAACCGACGAATACATCGCCGATAAAATCAATCAGGGAAAAGCGATTATTGCTCTAAACCGGGAAGAGTTTGTAGGATTTTGTTATATCGAATCCTGGGGACATGAAAAGTTTGTGGCTAATTCAGGATTGATTGTAAAGCCGTCTTACCGGGGAATGGGAGTCGCTAAGCGGATCAAAAAAGCTGCTTTCGATTTGTCCAGAAAAAAGTTCCCCCATGCAAAATTATTCGGTTTGACGACCGGTGAACAAGTGATGCGTATCAATACCGAATTGGGATATGTACCGGTGACCTTTGCTAAACTGACGGACGACGAACAGTTTTGGGCGGGATGTAAATCCTGTGTCAATTATGATATCCTGCTCCGGACGAATATGACGAAATGCTTGTGTACCGGTATGGTGTACGATCCCGAAGTTGCTGCAAAAAGAGAAGCGGATAAAAAGCTGGAAGAGAAAAAACAAAGCAACAGGATTGTAAAATTGTTGAAAAAAGTGATTTAATAGTCAGGATAAAACCATGAAAGAAAAAGTAGTACTGGCCTATAGCGGAGGATTGGATACCTCTTATTGTGTAAAATACCTGAGTGAAGAATTGGGCCTGGAAGTATATACCGCTTTGGCAAATACCGGAGGATTTACCGAAGCCGAGCTGAAAACTGTCGAAAAAAAAGCTTATGCATTGGGGGCGAAGGAACATGTTAACCTGGATGTGACAGAGGATTATTATGAGAAGTGTATCCGTTATATGGTGTTCGGTAATGTTTTGCGGAATAAAACCTACCCTGTATCGGTGAGCTCCGAACGGACTTTCCAGGCATTGGCTATCGTGAACTATGCAAAAAAAGTGGGAGCACAATATATCGCTCACGGGAGTACAGGAGCAGGAAACGATCAAGTGCGTTTCGATTTGTGTTTTGCTGTTTTTGCCCCGGAGATGAAAGTAATTACTCCTACACGCGATCTGAGACTTTCCCGGGAAACGGAGATCGGGTACCTGAAAGCCCATGGTGTCCATTCCGATTGGAAGAAAATGGAATATTCGGTAAACAAAGGTATATGGGGAACTTCTGTCGGGGGAAAAGAAACTTTACATTCCAATACGAATTTACCGGATAAGGCTTATCCTTCTTCTCTCGTGAAAGAAGGTTGTGAATCACTTGAGCTGGAATTCGGGCAGGGAGAGATCGTAGGAGTAAACGGGGAGAAAATTTCCCGGATCGCTGCCATTCGTAAAATAGAAGAGATCGGTGCCGCCTGGGCGATCGGTAGGGATACCCATGTGGGAGATACCCTGGTCGGGATTAAAGGACGGGTAGGGTTTGAGGCTGCTGCTCCGATGCTGATCATTAAAGCACACGAATTGCTCGAAAAACATACACTGACGAAATGGCAACAATATTGGAAAGAACAACTGGGTAATTGGTACGGGATGTTCCTCCACGAAGCGATGTACTCAGAGCCTGTGATGAGGGATATTGAAAGATTTTTAGAAAATAGTCAGCAAAAAGTAAGCGGCAAAGTATTCATTCGCCTTCGGCCTTATCATTTCGATCTGATCGGTATCGAGTCGGAACATGATCTCATGAATTCGGGATTTGCCGAGTATGGTGAAATGAATAAGGCCTGGACAGCAGACGATGTGAAAGGCTTTACTAAAATATTGTCGATGCCTTTGCGGATATACAATGTAGTAAATGGATTATAACCCTGAAAATAAATTGCAATGAGAGTAGGAATTGCCGGAGCTGCCGGTTATACAGCGGGGGAATTGATCCGGATACTGATCGGTCACCCCGGAGCAGAACTCAGATATATTCAGAGTGAATCCCACCAGGGATTGCCGGTATATAAAGTACATCAAGATTTGTTGTATTCCCGGCTTGTTTTCTCGGATATCGATTTTTCAGATATTGACGTACTCTTTCTCTGTATGGGACATGGGGTGTCGGGAAAATTTCTGAATGTTCATCCGATCCCTGCAAATGTGAAGATTATCGACCTTGGGAATGATTTTCGTTTGGAAAAGGAGTCCAACGGTTTTATTTATGGCCTGCCTGAGTTGTCCCGTGAAGAGATTAGAAAGGGGCGATATGTAGCTAACCCGGGATGTTTCGCTACAGCCATCGAGCTGGGACTTATTCCGTTGGCTTCGATCGGGCGCTTACCGGAAGAGATTACTGTTGTGGGGATTACCGGATCGACCGGTGCCGGCCAAAAGCCGACAGCAGATACTCATTTCAGTAATCGTTGTAATAATCTCTCCAATTATAAGGTTTTCACCCACCGGCATTTGGATGAAATCCGGGAGACTTTGGTGAGAGCAGGAGCAAAAGGCTTCCCCGATTTGGCTTTTGTACCGGTGAGGGGGTGCCATACCCGGGGGATACTGGTCAATACGGTGATTCGTACGGATATTACGATCGAAGGCATTACAGCCCTTTATAAAGCTTATTATAATACACATCCTTTTGTATATGTCTCTGACGAACCGTTGTATCTGAAACAAGTAGTGAATACGAACTACTGCTATATTCATATCTCTAAGCAAGGCGAACAAATGCTGATCACTTCAGTGATCGACAACCTGCTGAAGGGGGCTTCCGGCCAGGCAGTTCAAAATATGAACTTGCTTTTTGGCCTGGAAGAAACAACCGGTCTCCGTCTGAAGGCCAACTATTTTTGACTGAAAGCCTGGAAGCGATGTTTCTTTCAGCTTTTTACCTTTACCTTTTTTATTATGGGATTATTCGAAGTTTATAGTTTATTGGATTTGGAACCGGTAAAAGCCAAAGGAGCTTACCTCTGGGATAAAAATGGGGATAAATATCTTGATTTTTATGGAGGACATGCCGTGATTTCCATCGGTCACAGCCATCCGGTATATGTGGAGAAAATGACTCGCCAGCTGAATCGGATCGGTTTTTATTCGAATGCGGTGAGGAATCCTTTACAGGATGAATTGGCTTTGCTATTGGGAAAAGTTTCCGGTTATCCGGAATACAACTTATTCCTTTGCAATAGTGGAGCCGAAGCGAACGAAAATGCGTTGAAGCTGGCCTCTTTCATTACAGACCGGTCCAAAATACTGGCTATGAGAGCTGCGTTTCACGGTAGGACGAGTGTGGCGGTGGCGGTGACGGATAATCCGGCCATTCAAGCACCCTTGAACCGATGTCATGAGGTGACTTTTATTGGATTGAACGATCGGAAGGCATTGGAAAGCGAGCTGGAGACCGGTGCTTATGCTGCTGTGATTGTCGAAGGTATACAGGGAGTCGGTGGTATACAAATGCCTGATACCGGTTTCTTGCAGTCGATGCGCGAACTTTGCACCTCTACAGGTACTCTGATGATTGTAGACGAAGTACAATCCGGATATGGGCGTACAGGTAAATTCTTCGCTCATCAGCATGCCGGTGTTTTACCGGATATCATCACGATGGCTAAAGGGATGGGCAACGGCTTTCCGATAGGTGGTTTGTTGATTTCGCCTAAGATTAAAGCCCGTAAAGGAATGCTCGGGACTACTTTCGGCGGAAATCATCTGGCTTGTGCCGCTGCTCTGGCAGTATTGGAGGTTATACAACAAGAATATTTGGTCAATAATGCTGCCGGCTTGGGGAAATATCTGATTCAGGAATTGAAGAATATGCCGGGGGTGAAGGAAGTACGGGGAAAAGGCTTGATGATAGGAGTAGACGTGAAAATTTCACAGGAAGAGGTCCGGAAGAGATTGATCTCCGAACACCGGATAATGACAGGATATAGTGGAAATTATACCCTTCGTTTACTTCCGCCTTTGATCATTACCCGGAAAGAAGTGGATGAATTTTTGAAGGCTTTCCGGCAAACGATGGACAATGGGATGGCTCGGTTACAGGAGAAGGTCGGCGAGACCTGTAGTCGCTGATCGGTACCTGGCAGCCTGGTGTCTTCGGGGTACGGATCACTTTATAAACTTAATAAATTCTTTATGATCAGAATAATAAAAATCGGTGGTAAACTGATCGAGAACGATGCTGTATTGAACGGTTTGTGTGATGAATTATCCGCCTGCTACCGGGATAGTGTATTGGTACATGGAGGGGGAAGTATGGCCGGACAATTGTCTGCGCGTTTGGGGATCAGGACCCGTATGATCGATGGCCGGCGGATTACCGGCCGGGAAACCCTGGAGGTTGCCGTGATGGCCTATGCCGGATGGGCGAATAAAAAACTGGTCGCAGCTTTACAGGTACGGAATGTGAATGCCTGCGGCCTGTCAGGATGTGACCAAAAAGTGATTCTGGCACATAAGCGGGAGGTGAAAGAAATCGATTGGGGATTTGTCGGAGATATCGATCGCGTGGATACCGGGGTTTTGGCCGGTCTGTTGCATCGGCAGGTGATGCCGGTCATTTCTCCGATTACATACGATGGAGCGGGACAACTCTTAAATACCAATGCCGATAGTGTTGCCGGAGCTGTGGCGGTTGCTCTGAGTCGGATCGATGATACCGAATTGATATTTTGTTTCGATAAACCCGGCGTATTGCTGGATGTAAACGATGCGGATTCGGTGATCCCGGTGCTCGATAAAGAAAAGTATGCCGGATATTTGGAACAAGGAGCGATTCATGCAGGGATGATCCCTAAACTCGATAATGCTTTTAAAACTATAAAGGCCGGAGTAAAATCGGTGCGTTTGACGGATCCCTGCCATTTGGACGGGGGAACGGTTTTAAGATAAAAGACGAAATATGGAGACCATAGAACTTTTAAAGAAAATGATTTCTATTCCTTCGTTCAGCGGGAATGAAGAACGGGTAGCCGATTTGATGGTAGCTACGTGGGTAGAACATGGATATTCCGCAGAACGAAGTGGAAATAACGTATGGGTAAAATCCCGGAATTTCGATCCGGTAAAACCGACGATTCTGCTGGATGCTCATTTGGATACCGTTCGGCCGAATGGAAACTGGGAGAAAGATCCGTTTACTGCCGTAGTGGAAGATGGAAAATTATACGGCTTGGGGAGTAACGATACCGGTGGTAGTGTAGTTGCCATGATGGCCGCTTTTCTACAATTGGCAGAAAAGAAACAGGCCTATAATCTGGTTTGTCTCGAGTCGGCAGAGGAGGAGAATACCGGAAAAAATGGCATACAGCGTATTGTCGGCAACTTAGGTAAAATCGATTTGGCCCTGATCGGTGAGCCCACAGGCATGCAGGCAGCTATTGCTGAAAAAGGTTTGATGGTCGTCGATTGTGTCGCGAAAGGAAAATCCGGACATGCGGCAAGAAATGAAGGACTGAATGCTATTTACGAAGCGATATCCGATATCGAATGGTTCAGGTCCTACCGCTTCGGGAAGGAATCTCCTTTATTAGGTAAAGTAAAAATGACTGTGACCGGAATCGAAGCCGGAACCTTACACAATGTTGTACCGGCTGAATGCCGGTTTATGGTAGACATCCGGGTAAATGAATATTATACGAATTCCGATATTTACGAGACGATTCGCAGAAATGTGAAAAGTGAAGTCCGGCCCCGTTCTTTTTCTCTCAACTCTTCGGCTATTCCTATCGATCACCCGATCGTATTGCGGTGTAAGGATTTAGGCTTGAAAACCTACGGATCGCCTACAACTTCCAATCAGGCCGTTATCCCTTATCCGTCGCTGAAGATCGGACCGGGGGACAGTGCCCGTAGCCATACGGCCGATGAATATATCGGATTGGATGAAATAGAGGAAGGAATCATGCTCTTTGTTAAATTGTTGGATGGCTTTTGTTTTTAAGCCTATGTATAATCGGTCGGTTACCCTACTGGTATCCTCCGGAAAATGATCTGGGAGGGAGGCTGACAGGGGATCGTTAAAATTAAAATGATACTCATATGAAACTTTGGGATAAAGGATACGACATCGATCGTTTCACCGAAGAATTTACGATCGGTAAAGATAGAGAGTTGGATGTAATGTTGGCGAAAGCCGATGTATTAGGTAATATGGCTCATTTAAAAATGCTGCATCATATCGGGCTGATTTCCGATGGTGAATTGAAAGATTTGGCGCAAGGGTTGAAAGATATCTTCGCTGAAATAGAACAGGGAAAATTTCATATAGAGGCGGGGATAGAGGACATCCATTCGCAAATAGAATGCCTCCTCACCCGAAAGTGTGGGGAAGCCGGTAAAAAGATTCATACAGGGCGTTCCCGTAATGATCAGGTACTGACCGATCTGAAACTGTTTACCCGTACTGCCTTGATCGATGTGCTGCAACAGGTGACCTCCTTGTTTCATTTGCTTATGGAAAAGGCAGAAGCCAACAAAGATATTCTGATGCCGGGGTATACCCATCTGCAAATCGCTATGCCTTCTTCATTCGGCATGTGGTTTAGCGCTTATGCGGAGTCTTTGGCAGACGACCTGTTGATGTTGAAAGCTGCTTACGATATGGTCAATACCAATCCCTTGGGATCGGGAGCCGGTTATGGTTCTTCTGTACCTTTAAACCGGACGATGACGACCCGGTTATTGGGATTCGGCGATCTGGCTTATAATTCAGTTTACGCCCAGATGCAAAGAGGGAAAATGGAGAAAAATGTACTCTTTGCTTTGGCTACTGTTGCGACGACACTGGGGAAACTGGCTGCAGACGTGTGTTTGTTTGCTTGTGGAAATTTTGGTTTTCTCAGACTTCCCGATCGGTTTACCACCGGTTCCAGTATTATGCCTCATAAGAAAAACCCGGATATCTTCGAGTTGATCCGGGCGAAGACCAACCGGATTCAGTCTCTGCCTACACAGATGGCTATGCTTTGTGCGAACCTGACTTCCGGGTATTTCAGGGATATGCAGTTGAGTAAGGAGATATATTTGCCGGCATTTAAAGAACTGACCGATTGTCTGTTTATGACAGAGATGGTGTTGAAAGAAATCGAATTGAATCCGCTGATTCTTCAGGATAAAAAATACAGTTATCTCTTTACGGTTGAAGAAGTAAATGACAGAGTCGCTGCGGGGATTCCTTTTCGCGAAGCTTACCGGATGGTCGCTGAAAAAGTGCAGCTCGGAGAATATAGGGGGGATACTTCCCGGCCTTTACATCATACCCATGAAGGAAGTATCGGCAATCTGTGTTTGCAGCAGATTCGGGAGAAATTTGAACGCCATAGTTCGGAATGGAAGCCGGAGCAGGTGTGGCGGGCAGAAGCAGAATTAATGGAATAGTTCCACACTTTTCCACACTGTTGGGGAATCGATTCCCCATTTTTTGAAATATATCGTTTGGGATAATGATTTGATTTTTAGGCTTTTGTATCCGCTCTGACCATTGCTGTTTTTTGTGGCATATATTTTTCTTGTCTTCTATATAAAACAGAAAAAACTTTAAAAGACAAGGAGCATGAAAAATATAAAGAGAACATTATGGATCGCTATTGTGGTTGGGGCGTTTACATTATCTGCATTTGCCGTAGATCTGGTCCCTACTTCAGAATCCTTACTCCAGAAAGTGGAAAAAAAGAACGAAGTACGGACAGAATTGCCCCAGGCTGTCAAGTCGGCTGTGATTTCAAAATATGTCGCTTACGCTATTGAACAGTTTTCTTTTGAAGAGAATTCGGTCTATAAACTGATTCTGAAAGGCGATCGCAATAAATTGATCGTTTATTACACGGCGGATGGGGAATATCTGAGTCAGGAAACCGTTAAAACCGTACAAATGGTTGCCTTGATATAGTTTCTGATACCTAAAATGTAGGTTTATTCTATTCCGATTCCGGGTTTTGTGCCGTCAGATTGGTTCGCTTGGAACGGTCAGGTTAGGCTTTCCTTCACTGACCGGCGGAACTCGCTTCGCTCAGACACCACCGGTCGGGCGTTCGGAAAACCTAACCTGACCCTCGTTCCTGCTCCAATGGTCTTCCGCCACAAAACCCTGCATCTCACGTTAACACGACCTGGCAAAGGAAGAATTAGAA
>NZ_CFKYFN010000048.1:0-12772 GCF_985060555.1 Odoribacter sp.
CAAGGAGGTTTATACGCAAACCATGCTGATGGCAAGGCATCAGAAAATAGCTAAACTCTTTGACGAAGAATTTTGGGGTACGCAATGACGAAGTCAGGAAAAATATCCCTGCCCGGGTATTCCCAGTCCTTAAAAAAATGAACCTCCGTCCGGATCGGTACCGACAACGAAGGTTCACTATTATTCATTCAAATTTACAGATCACCAGTCAAGCTGAGCCGCTTCCGAATACATTTCTACCATACAGGCATTATTCAGCAACCATTTGTGTTCGTCTTTGTGATTACCCGACCAATCTCCATTCAACAGTCCATGTTCATCCCGGGTCTCTTTCCAGGCATAATCTGTATTTTCCATCATCGCCTTTACATATACCGGATTTTTATCCACTTCATACAAAGCTTTTAATCCCCGGAACAGGATCACATTGAACCAAGGCGAACTGGTATAAAACATCGCTTCTCCCCCCTGAACAGGCTGCATTTTCCGAAAATATCCGTGAGCTCCTTTTGCCGTCACCTGAGCATCTTTCAAATAGGTGCTGTCACCGGTCGCCTGGAACAATAACACGCCGGCCTGAATCATTTGCCCGCTATTATAGGTATATTTCTGCTTAGCTATATTCCCTTCCAGATTAATATTATCCCAATACACACCATCCGAGGGATCACATAAATTTTCTTTGGTCCATCGATAAGTCTTCTTGGCCAGATCGAGATAATCAGGATCGGAAGTCAGGTTATACAATTTCATACATAAGACCGTAGCAGGTGCATTCGAACAAGTGTTCTTAGACAATTTCTTCTGTTCACACCAATAAATCCCTCCTCCTAATACTTCATCCCAGCCGCTGTAAATATACCGGTGTAGCTCTTTCGCTCTTTCCAAAACCGCCGGATCTTTCGTCAAAGCATAATAATCACAAAGGTCGATAGCCAACCAGTCATTATCATCATAATAACGGTCACTATACCCGAATTGCATCGGATAAGACTGGTAACAATAGGGTTCCCGTTTACCGTCCCAATATTTCTCCAACCCAGGTAGTATACGATTTTCCAACAATTGTTTATACTTTTCATCTCCTGTAGTCTTATACAGCGAAACACAACCGGATACCATACCGGAATACGGCCAAAGATAAGAGACTCTTTGATTGGTTTTCTGCTGTGTCTCATCGGCCAGATAGGTCGCTCGTTCGTTTTCTTTCGGAGGATAATTCTCCAGCAATAACCCATATTCTTTCACTTCATAAAGAGCCAGCACCTGATTCAATAACGAATCGGCACGTACAACATTAATATTCACCTTCGAATTTTGTTCAGAGGTACAGGCCACACAACACATCCATGCCCCTAACAGAAATAAAGCACATGTTCTTATTCAAAAAATATTTTCAGATTATTAATTCAGCGCAAATATATCACACTTTCTCCGGGTATCGATCATCAGCTTCTTCTTTTTACAGCAGGCACTTCAAAAAAATCTCCGTCAGAACACAAAAAAGTGTTGGGAAAGACTTCCCGTGCTTCAGCCAAAAGTTCCGAGCATTCTGTATAACGGGCCGAAAAATGACCCAATAATAATTTTCCGACTCCGGCTAACTCAGCAATACGGGCTGCTTGCCCCGTAGTGCTGTGATAACTTTCTTTCGCTAAAACAGCATCAGCATTCATATAGGTCGCTTCGTGATAAAGTAAATCCACCCCCCTGACATAATCGGCAAAACGCTCCCGAAACAGGGTATCTGTCATATAAGCGAAGGAACGGGCCGGTGGCGGCGCTACCGTCAAAAGTTCGTTAGCCACAATCTCTCCCTCCGGAGTTATAAAATCTTCCCCCCGTTTCAGGTATTGCATAAACGCTATCGGTACGTTCCAGGCCGCAGTCCGATCTTTCAGGATAGTCCTTTCGCGTTCTTTTTCCCGGAAAAGAAACCCACTAACGGGTGTGTCATAATGATGTTTCAACGGGAAAGCCGTCACAGTAACCACGTTATCTTCATAAATCACCTCTTCGCGGCGGGATAAGGCATGAAAAAACAAAGGAAAAGTGAAACGGCTATGCAAGATTTTCATCTGGCACCCGAACAGTTCCTGTAAACGCGGCTCTGCATAAATGTGCATTTCTCCCCGTCTGCCTTGTAAAGAAAGAGTGGATAAAAAACCGATCAATCCAAAAAAATGATCTCCATGGAGATGAGAAATAAAGATGTGATTGATCTTATTATAAGGCACATGAAAACGCCTGAGCTGATGTTGGGTAGCTTCGGCACAATCGATAAGAAAATACCGCCCAAGTACATGAAGTACCTGAGCGGCAGAGTTTCTATTGGAAGTAGGAATGGATGACCCGCTTCCCAATATCGTTAATTCAAACTTCATTTCCGATCTGCAATTTCAGGTTGAGATTTCGTTTGCAAGTTACGAAGACTTTTCCAAATGCATCTCATCTGAAATCCAGAATCTGAAATCTGAGATTAATCTTTGTTCTCTTCTTTAGCAGCAGCTGCATCGGCAGTCATCTGTTCTTTCAAAGCAGCTAACTCGGTGATATCTCCCAAAGTGGTTTTTTCCAATTTTTCTTTCACCTGTTTAACCGCTTTTTTAGTAGATTTCTCTTCAGCGTTCTTCTTTGCTTTCTCTTCTGATTTCTGAGCATCTTCGAATACACGTGAATGAGAAACGATGATCCGTTTAGCGGCCTTGTTGAATTCGATCACTTTGAATTCCAATTTTTCATCCACTTTAGCCTGACTTCCGTCTTCTTTCACTAAGTGGCGGGGAGTAGCGAATCCTTCAACACCATAAGGTAATGCAACTACAGCACCCTTATCGAAAATTTCGGTAATCGTACCTTCGTGTACGGAATCAACGGTGAAGATCGTTTCGAATACATCCCATGGGTTTTCTTCCAATTGTTTGTGACCTAAGCTCAAGCGACGGTTTTCTTTATCGATTTCCAATACAACGACTTCAATCGGAGCACCGATCTGAGTAAATTCTGCCGGATGTTTTACTTTCTTCGTCCAGGACAGATCGGAGATATGAATCAATCCGTCAACCCCTTCTTCGATTTCTACAAATACACCGAAGTTCGTGAAGTTGCGTACAATAGCGGTATGTTTGGTACCTACACCGTACTTCTCTTCAATATTTTGCCATGGATCGGACTTCAGCTGTTTGATACCCAAAGACATTTTCCGTTCGTCACGGTCCAGGGTCAATACAACTGCTTCTACTTCATCTCCCACTTTCATGAAATCCTGAGCAGAACGCAGGTGCTGAGACCATGACATTTCAGAAACGTGGATCAGTCCTTCAACCCCCGGAGCAATTTCGACAAATGCACCGTAATCAGCCATAACCACTACTTTACCTTTTACAGTATCCCCTACTTTCAGGTCAGCACTCAGAGCATCCCAAGGATGTGGAGTCAATTGTTTCAGACCTAAAGCGATACGTTTCTTCTCATCATCGAAGTCCAGAATAACCACGTTCAGTTTCTGATCGAGCGTCACAATTTCGTTCGGATGATTTACACGGCCCCATGACAGGTCGGTGATGTGGATCAATCCGTCTACGCCACCGAGGTCGATGAATACACCGTAAGAAGTGATATTTTTAACAGTTCCTTCAAGTACCTGTCCTTTTTCCAGTTTAGAAATAATGTCTTTCTTCTGCTGTTCGAGTTCAGCTTCGATAAGAGCTTTGTGTGATACAACAACGTTTTTGAATTCCTGGTTGATTTTAACCACTTTGAATTCCATTGTTTTACCGACATATACATCGTAATCACGGATCGGTTTAACGTCGATCTGAGAGCCCGGTAAGAAGGCTTCGATACCGAATACGTCAACGATCATACCGCCCTTGGTACGACATTTAACAAAACCTTTGATGATTTCGTCTTTTTCCAACGCTTCGTTCACACGATCCCAGCTGCGCAGAGCACGAGCCTGTTTGTGTGAAAGGGTCAACTGACCTTTTTTGTCTTCCTGAGTTTCTACATAAACTTCTACTTTATCTCCCACTTTCAGTTCCGGATTGTAACGGAATTCGTTCAATGAGATGATACCGTCAGATTTGTAGCCGATGTTCACCACAACCTCTCTTTTGTTCATAGAGATTACGGTTCCTTCAACAACTTCTTTCTCTCCTACTTTAGAAAGAGTTTCTGCGTATTTTTGAGTTAACGCATCTTTTTCGGATGCCGGTACCACGGCGTCGTTTTCATAGGCATCCCAATCAAAATTTTCTTCCGGCTCAGCGGTTGTTACCGGAGCTACTTTCTTTGCGGCTTTTTCTGCAGCTTCCACCTGCATCTCTTTTTGTTCTTCTGACATAAATTTAATTGTTTCCTATCTAATGAGTTAGACATTATTTTGAATACGGCCGCAAAGGTAAGAATAATAATCTGTTTTACAATTAATTATTTTATAAAAAAACGATCAAAAATCTCCTTGCTCCCCGAGTAAATCAGGACGCAATGTTTTCGTCCGTTCATAAGCGACCTTCTCCTGCCATTCCCGTATTTTAGCATGATTACCGGACAGCAGGATATCAGGAACCCGCCAACCGTTGAATTCCGCAGGACGAGTATATACAGGAGGCGCTAACAGATCATCCTGAAAAGAATCGCTCAAAGCCGAACTCTCATCGTTCATCGCCCCGGGAATCAGCCTTACGATCGCATCCGTCATAATGCAGGCAGGCAATTCTCCTCCCGTCAGGACATAATCCCCCACCGATATTTCCCTGGTTACGAGATAATCCCGTATACGCTGGTCGATCCCTTTATAGTGACCGCACAAAATCATGATGTTCTCCTTCAAAGACAATTCGTTCGCCATTTTCTGATTAAAGGTCGGAGCATCCGGAGCTGTATAGATAATCTCATCATACTGCCTCTGTGAAGTCAGCTCGTTAATACAATCGAATACCGGTTGAATCATCATCACCAACCCCGCTTCTCCCCCGAAAGGGTAATCGTCTACCTTCCGGAACTTATCTTTCGACCAATCCCGGATATTGTGAATATGAATCTCTACAATTCCCTTATCCTGCGCCCGCTTGATAATCGAATGGTTCAACGGACTCATCAGTAATTCAGGCACCACACTTAATATATCGATACGCATAACTTCTTTTATGATGGATTTAAATTGCAAAGTTAGATATAAAAAGTGAAAATCAGAGTGTATCCGATTTTTTTGACCGAACCTATTTATATAAAAAAATTTATGAATTGGATTTTTCAATGGGCTTAATTAATTTTGCAAACCGATTATTTATAATTTTTTAATAAAAAACAAATGAAAAAATTATTATGGGGAACAGCACTCATGGTAGTGTGCTTATTTTCAGCTTGTAACGATGATGATGATGACAAAATCCCACAAGGGCCGGCAATCACATACGCCGGAAAGTTACCTTCCCGTATCGGGGATTACACTTTCGTGTACGATGATAACAATCGTTGCACTCAAGTTAAAAAAAATTCTTACGTGTATGGCGAGATCGATTATGACAAGGGAGTTGTGATTATGGATGATGAAGAAGCCAAAGTGTCGTTTAACAGTGACGGATACGTCACAGGCATCAGCGCATCCTGGAATTATAATGAGGATGGTTACAGCTATAAAGGTAGCGGTAAGATTTCATTTTCATACAACGGAAACGGTCAGTTAGTATCTTATACAGAATCTTCCAGCGAGAGTGGGAAAGAGGATGGGGAAAGCTTTTCTTCTCAAGGAAGCTACAAGGCGACTTACACCTGGAAAGATGGAAACCTGATCAAGGTGGTTACCAAGGAAGAAAGTACAGAAGATGGAGAAAAATATGAATACGGTTCTACTTGTACAATCGAGTATGGGGAAGAGAAGAATGAACTGGGACAATATACTTTGGGACAGGCAAAGGTCCTTGATATGGAGGATGCCGATGTTTTTGCGTTAGTCGGTATGCTAGGGAAGGCATCGGCTTATTTCCCGGTTTCGTATACGGAGGAATATTACGAGAAAGATTCGGAACAAAATTACGAAAACGAATATAGCGAAAACATGACATACGTTTTAAATACGGATAAAACCATTAAAACGGAATATATCAATGGCTCTCCGTACTCTTATTCCTATGTTGCAATTGATAATGATAGTGATAATCTCAAAGTACGGTCTTTACTCCCTTCTGATAAAAAGAATTTGAACTTACGCTCATTCTTTATCCGTCATCACGGAAGAAAATAAAATTTCTTAAAAACGAGGCTATCCCATTGAAGGACAACTTCAAAATCGGATAGCCTCATCCTTTCTGATTACAATTCTCCTTTTTATTTCAAATAATCCTCAAAATAATCGGTCACCTTTTGCATCAGGTGAATCCGGTCTTTTCCCATAACGTTGTGCTCGGCACAGGGATAGGGAAAGTAGTCTACCTGTATATTATTTTTAATACATTCCCGGATAAAGCTCAGGCTATGTTCCCAAACCACCGTATTATCGATAGCTCCCTGACAGATCAGTAATTTTCCCTTGAGATCCCTGGCTTTATGAATGAGGCTTACCTTTGCATATCCTTCCGGATTGGTATGGGGGGAATCCATGTAACGTTCGCCGTACATCACTTCGTACCATTTCCAATCGATCACCGGACCACCGGCAACAGCCACTTTAAATACGTCGGGATGATTGGTAAGCAGGGAAATCGTCATAAAACCACCGTAACTCCATCCATGCACACCGATCCGGTCGGCATCGACATATGGTAAAGATTTCAGCAACTTAATTCCTTCCATCTGATCGGCCATTTCAGCCTGACCACATTGTCCGTGAATCGCTTTTTCAAATTCAGCCCCCTGATTCGAAGTACCCCGGTTATCCATGACAAAAACCACATAACCGTGTTGTGCCATATACATTTCCCAACGACGCATTTCTGCCTGCCAGGTATTCTTTACCATCTGTGAATGCGGCCCCCCATAAACATAAACGATAACCGGATATTTCCGGGAAGCATCGAAATTCATGGGTTTGATCAGACGATAATAATTATTGAACTTACCATCGGCACTCTTTACCGTACCCAACGTAATCTCACCGAAATTATAATCTTTGGTAGGATCTTCCGCCTTCAACAATTCTTTCACTTTTTTCCCGTCATTTTGTACCAGCAGAATCACACGAGGCACTTTCAGACTACTATAATTGTCTACAAAATACTTCATATCGCCACTCATCGTCACTTTATGCCAACCTTCGGCCTGTGTCAAACGGGTTTTCTTTCCGCTTTTCACTTCCACCCTGAACAAATGATTATCGACAGGACTTACTTCAGCCGAAGTATAATACACAAACTTATCATCCTGCCCCACCATTTCGACATCGGCATTCACATCGGTCAGCCTTTTCAACACTTTTCCGGTTGCAGCCTCACACAGATAAAGACTAAAATAGCCATCCCGGTTATTCGTCCGGTAAATAAACCGGGATGGATCGTTTTTCAAAAACACGATCGGGGTCAAAGGTTCTATATAGCGCTCGTTCTGCTCTTCGAGTAAGGTCTTCACAAATTCACCGGTTTTGGCACTGTATTGATTCAATTTCATGTGTTTCTGAGCCCTGTCGAGTACCTGCACATAAATATAATCGGAAGCCGGACTCCAGGCTATGTTCGTCAGGTATTGTTCCCGCCCGAAGTCATCTACGTCTAAAAAAACGGTCTTACCCGAAGCAACCTGATAAACCCCCAAACTGATTTGCTCGGATTTCATTCCTGCCATAGGATATTTGATCTCCCGCAAAGTCCCCATCCTGGAATTGATATCCAGCAAAGGGAAGGTTCCTACCTGACTTTCGTCCTTGCGATAGAAAGCAAGTTGTTTGCCATCCGGAGACCAGAAAATGCCTCCGTTGATCCCGAATTCATTCCGGCTCACCGTTTGTCCGTTGACTATATTCGGATCTTTATCGGAAGTAACGGCAAATTCATTCCCGTTAGCATCTACATAATATAAATTGTTAGCCTTCGTATAAGCCAGTAATTCCTGTCCGTTAGAGGTCACATTCTGTGCTCCTTTGGCAATAGGAAAAACATACGCCAGCACTTTTTTATCGGTATCGATCTCATATCTTTTTCCCTGGCGCATAATCACCAGGGTACGGCCATCTTTCCATTCATATTGGGGCCATCCCTTCAAATCCGCCTCCAGCAAACGATTCAGTTCAGCTAATGTCATCAATACTTCGGGTTTTTCTTTTCCGGCCACCTCACCCATCAGGTTCGTCCCTTCCGGATAAGTCAGTACGTTCCGGTCTCCCTGCCATTGAACATACAAATTCTTCGGATAAAGCTGATACCCAAGTACCGCTTCCTCCATAGTCAATACCTTACCGCCATCGGTTTGTGGCCGATCTGTCCGGTCTTCCGACAAATTCCCGGCAGTCAGATTCATTATTGTTCCAACTCCCATGAATGTCATTAATATACTTTTCATTTTATATCGATTAAAATTATAACAAACGTTTGAATAAAGGTGCACAAAGATAACAAAAACTCCGTTTTAGCCTCATTTCTCCCGGAAAAGAAAGTCATCCCGGTCGTCCAATACCGGAAATTTTTTTCTGAATTGCCTCAATTTCTCTATATCCAGTTCCACCCGGATAATGGCTTCATTTCCGGGAGAGGTACTTCCGACCTCCCTCCCCCGGGCATCGGCGACCATCGAATCACCGGAATAGGTCAAACCGTTATCATCTTCTCCGACACAATTGACGCCAGCAACAAAAGCCTGATTTTCAATCGCTCTGGCTTTCAGCAATGTTTTCCAGACTTCGCGGCGCGATTCCGGCCAATTCGCCACGAAAACAGCCAGATCATAATTTTGTGTGTTCCTGCACCAAACCGGGAAGCGCAAATCATAACAAATAAAAGCAGCTATCTTTACTCCCCGAAATTCGAAAGTCAACTGCCGGTCTCCGGGAGTAAAATGCTCGTTCTCCCCGCCCATTCTGAAACAATGCCGTTTGTCATAATACCGGCAATTTCCCTCAGGAAAAGCAGCAATCAAGCGATTATAATATTTTCCATTTTCCCGGTAAACCGTCGATCCCATTACCAAAGCATGCTGACGTTTCGCCCAAGCCAGCATCTTTTCTTCTACGACAGGATATGCATTTGCGACAGATTCCTTAGCGGCAAATGCCACCTCTGCCGACTTCTTTATCATCATACAGCCCGAAGTGAACATCTCAGGGAGTAGAATTACATCGCAATCCTCACACTCCGCCATTTTTTTGTCAAAATTCTGTAAATTCTCCTGCAGCTCTCCCCAGGCCAAAGGGGATTGTACCAATGCTATTTTCATCTCCTATCCCTTTCCGACTCGTGGTGAATCAATGAATTAATATTATGAATCAACATACTGACCGCAACAGAATTGAACCCTCCTTCCGGGATAATAATATCGGCATAACGTTTCGAAGGTTCGACGAACTCATCGTGCATCGGTTTTACCGTACAAAAATATTGGGTCAATACCGACTCTATACTACGCCCTCGTTCCTGCACATCCCGTAACAAACGGCGTCCTAAGCGCACATCGGGATCGGTATCTACATATACTTTCACGTCCATCAATTCGCGTAAAGTCCGGTTTTCCAGAATAAGGATTCCATCGATAATAATCACCTGTGCCGGCTCGACTTTGACGGTCTTATCCGTACGGTTATGATTGACAAAAGAATAAACGGGCCGGAAAACAGATCGTCCTTTTTTCAGTTTAATGATATCTTCAATCATCATATCGGTATCGAAAGCACCGGGATGATCGTAATTCAGCTTTGTTCGTTCTTCGAAAGACAAATCGTCATGTGCTTTATAATAATAATCATGACAAAGCGTGATGACACTTTCTCCTTCAAACGCCTCTTGCAACTTTTTTACCAAAGTAGATTTCCCCGATGCCGTACCTCCGGCAACACCGATGATCGTCGTATTCATTCAATCAGATTTATATAAACTATTCTATCACTTTCAGCCGCTCCCTCGCTTCTGCCCTCGACATTAGATTAAAATGCCACCATTCGCTGGGAAGAACCCGGAATCCCGCATCGGTCATCACTTTACGCAATAACCTCCGGTTGTGCAAATGAGGTAAAATAATCCGCCCTTGCT
Source organism: Odoribacter sp. (assembly GCF_985060555.1). Taxonomy (NCBI): domain Bacteria; kingdom Pseudomonadati; phylum Bacteroidota; class Bacteroidia; order Bacteroidales; family Odoribacteraceae; genus Odoribacter; species Odoribacter sp. The sequence goes on from NZ_CFKYFN010000048.1 coordinate 10,173, forward strand.
TCACCATCGCCTCCTCCCGGTCAGGCCTCGCCTCCTCCCCGAAATAATCGAACTCACTTCCCATCGGCAAAACATGTCCTAAAGAATCGACCAAAGTCAGATCGACAGCAGCACCGTAATTATGCAATCCACCACCATTCCGGGGATTACTGACATACACCCGGTTTTCAGTCCCTTTGACCAAATCCCACATTTCTTGCTGCACCTTCATCGGACGGGCTGCATCATATACGAGCAGACTCAATTCCGGCCTCAGAAGTTTCAACTTTCGCTGGGCTTCTGCTAAACGCCCGGCGGCCTCCGGTAACAGAAATGCTTTCCGGATATCCCGATACAGCACCTTTCCGGCAAAATTATCGGATGTAGCATACACCAAATGTACAGCAATCGTAGGATCGACCTCCCCGATATCCACCAATCCTAATTGGCGCATCCTCCGTTCGGTTCCGGAATCTTCTTTTTGTCCGGTGGTATCCGCAACGACACGCTCAACGGTAATTTTCGGTACTTCTTCAGTCAGAACAGGCTTCTGCCTCTTTTCTTGGTTACCGCAACCTCCTCCGGCACTTCCAAGAAAAATACATACGCTTCCGAAAAAAACTATTCTCCGGAGCGTACTAATTACCATTAGAAAAATTCTCCGGATACTTTGGATTAGCATCGTGGTAAGTACTCATAATATAGGCTAAATCAGCATCCACATCCTCCGTCGGATAAAACAAAGGCCCCACTTCACAATATTTTCCTTTATAATCGATGCGGCCCAAATAAACCGGAACGCCTGCCGCTTTCGCAATAACCAAAAAACCCTTCTTCCATTTCTTCCGCTTTTTACGGCTTCCTTCAGGGGTGATACACAAATACATCGAATCGCGTTGTTTAAACTCGGTAATCATCTGCTCTACCAACTGACTATCTTTATTACCGCGATCCACCGGTATCACATTCAATGCCCGCAGAATCATCCCGAGCGGAAAAAAGAAGAATTCCTTCTTCATCAAAATAAAAGCCGGAATACCCTGACTCAAAAAAGCCAGTTCTCCCCAGAAGAAATCCCAATTCGAAGTATGAGGAACAGATATAATCACCGCTTTTTTCTCTGCAGGCAATTCACCTTTGTATTTCCAGCCGGCCAGCCACATAATAAATCTTGCCAGATATTTCATAAGTATACACTTTTTGTCGGTCCAATCCTATTTACCAATTCGCGTCAAATTTACAAAATAAATTCATTCTCTGGCAAAGATTTATCCTGTTTAGCAGCCTTGAAAAAGTTTATCTGTTATAATTCAAGGTTATCCGGTAAAGTCCATCCTCTATAGAGCATAGATAGAGATCATCCGACAAGGCCTCGATATCACTATAAAGAGCCTCTGTAATCCGTTTACCTTCTGCATCCATCAGTCCATACCGGTTTCCTTTGGGATTCCAAACCGAATAAGAAAAATAGCGGCTTCGGTTCATCCTTTCTTCTCCATTATCGAAATATTCTCCAGTAGAATAATACAGGGGAAGGATAGCATCATATACAAAAGGCCGGACCACCGTTTTTCCATCTTTTCCGATCACTTGTTGCTTGCCCCCCTGAATACAGACTATCCCTTCGGGTACTATTTTCAGCCAATCGTATTCCACTGGCATAAGGATTTGTAACGAATCACCCAAAACCCCCCACCGATCTCCTTTTTGAAGTATCCGAAGTCCTTCTTCGGGCATATAAATATAATCGTATTGAGGTGCAACTTTCCATTGTCCATTGCGATCGATCAAACCACATTGCCGGGCATTGTCGAAGACGGCACAATAGCCTCCTTTAAACAGATAATCCATCTCCTGACTACCGACCGGATAGCTCCAGGTCGGCGGGATAACTGTCCGTCCTTGCCGGTCGATAAAACCGATCTTCCCTCCCGACATCACAGCCGCCAATCCTTCCGAAAACACCCAGGCCCGTTCATATTGTGCGGGAATCACCACTTCGCCGGTATAACAATTCAGATATCCCCTTTTCCCCTTCCGGCAAAACACAGCTAAAGAATCGGCCTTATCACCGGTCACCAGCCACTCTAAACGATCCAAAATCACCTGTTGCGTAGCCCGGTTTTTCACCCTCTTTTTCCCATTCGAAAATTCTTCATACACATACTTATCACTCAATACCTTATTGTCAGCAAGATAAGTATGCCGTTCCACACTTTTAATATAAGCTGTTCCTAGAACAATCATGATCCCCAATAAAGAGAAGGCAATCACAGCAACGATAACTTTCCAAAAAATTTTCATACTATTATTTTTTAATTCGACTTTAAGATTTACTTTTATCTATATCTATTAGATATTATTTTTCCCAAAATCTATCATCTGTTCAAATAATAGTAGGTCTATTTTTTTTCTTTCTATTCCGATTCCGGTTTTTATACCGTCAGACCGGTTCGCCAGGACCGGTCCGCTAAGGCTTTCCTTCACTGACCGGCGGAACTCGCTTCGCTCAGACACCACCGGTCGGGCGTTCGGAAAACCTAACCGGACACTCGTTCCTGCTCCAATGGTCTTCCGCCATAAAACCCTGCATCTCACGTTAACACGACCTGGCAAAGGAA
>NZ_CFKYFN010000049.1:0-25773 GCF_985060555.1 Odoribacter sp.
ATCCGCATTGGAGAGGTGGCAGAGTGGTCGATCGCGGCGGTCTTGAAAACCGTTGACTGTCACAGGTCCGGGGGTTCGAATCCCTCCCTCTCCGCTGAACTAACCGGACAAAACCGGACAATGAACGGCCAAGTCCCACAAACTCAACGATTTGTGGGACTTTTTTTATCCCCTTATGTCTGCCCTACCGGACATCATTTAGAAGAAAGGACAGGTAATCCTGACCGGAGTACGGATACCCGGGTTACTTGATCGGATTGTTTCTACAAAATACTGATTTCTAAATTGATTCCTAATGTAAGGAGGCAGAAAACATCTGTTTCGTAGGAGTTTATGTTTTTTAGGTCACAGTGCGTTTTCCATAAAGTGATAACGTGAGTCTCCGGTGTTCGTGTTTGGTGATCAACAGAAGCGACCGGGTCGATAATTCCGATTACCGGAGACGAATTAGTAACAGAATAATTCTACTTTTTGTTTTATAGTTGTATTTAAGACACTTATGGAAAAATTGTACAGTAGATTTGTTATATTTTTGTTAAAATAGTAACTGAAAATCTGTCGAAAAGTACAATATTTTCATTTTTTCGGATGTTTGTGCTATAGATGTTCCGAAATATCCGCCACATTTGTAAAAGAAATTTAAAAACAAAACCGTCGTTCTCTATACTATTTATTAAATAGATGATAATGATCAAGTGGGTAATCAAAGATAAACGTTCGATTAAATCAGTCGAAAGTTTATAAAGTTCATAAATTCCCTGGACTCTGCGGGTACTTTGTTAATTGACAATTGTCATTTGACAATTGATAATGTATCTTTAAACCTATGGTTTGTTTTTTATTTGTTTGATAATCAATGATTATCTTCTTTATTCTTGCTCTCATTTTTCTTTTATTTTTCATTCTTTAACGGAAGCGAAGCTTCCAATATCTGTCAATTGTCGGTTATCGTTTGTCCATTTTTCTTCTGGCGTATTTTCGCCAAAAGAATCGAACATTTTTTTTGTCACTTTTTAATAAGTGTTTCTTTTACAAGAATAGATCGCTAATGGGTTTACATTTAATAATAAATACAATGCCTATGAAAAAGAGCCGTTTTTCTACATGAGTGGTGAAATCGTTTGCTGGTGTTATGCAAACGTTTTTGTACCTGAAAACATATTTTGAAATCAAAACCAAATCAGTTTATGGAAAAATTTGTCAAGAATTTAAAAAGGGGAGGTCTACCGACCCGGTGTTGGCTTTATATGCTGATACTTCTTTTATCATTTGGATTGCCTGAAAGTATATTTGCTCAGACAGATCTGGTAAAGGTGACTGGAACAGTGACGGATGAAACGAATCAGCCTGTTCCTGGCGTGAATGTATTGTTGAAAGGAAGTTCGAATATTGGGACTGTGACGGATATTGAAGGAAAGTACACGTTGAATATACCCAAAGACGCTACTTTGATTTTCAAATTTGTCGGCTATAAGACGACAGAGGTGGCGGTAAACGGAAAAACAACGGTGAACCTGAGTATTCAGCCGGATGTCAAGCAGTTGGAAGATGTGGTAGTAATCGGTTATCAGGCGATTAAGAGAGAGAAATCGACTGCTGCAATCGCCAGTGTGGCCGGGGAAAAGATTGAGAATATTCCGGTCCCCAGTGTGGAAATGGCTTTACAAGGAAAAGTGGCCGGTTTGAATGTGTTGAATATTACCGGAGAACCCGGTGCAAAGGGGATTGTCACTTTACGTGGGAATACCAGTATTGCCAGCCAGGATTCGCGAAGTACTCCTTTGTATGTGGTGGATGGAATTGTGATGGACGAAGGCGACTTAGGCCAGATCGACCTGACGGGGACTAACCCGATTGCCGGGATCAATCCCAATGATATCGAATCGATCGATGTGTTGAAAGATGCTTCGGCATCGGCCATTTATGGAGCCCGTGCGGCTAATGGGGTAATTATCATCAAAACCAAAACTCCGAAGGCAGGTAAACCTCAGGTTCGCTTGAACGGCTATTATGGGGTGGCTATGAAACCGACAATGCGTTCGACCTTGGTAGGTACTGCCGAACGCCATTTAAAGATGGATCTGATTTATCAGTATTTAGGAAAGCCGGGTATGGAGAATGTCAATTATTGGATTACCGATAGTTTGAATCCGGCCTTCAATAATAATACCGACTGGCAATCGAATGTGATCCAGAAGGCCCGGATTCAGAATTACGATGTCAATGTGTCGGCTTATGGAGAGAAGACCAGCTATCGGTTGTCTTATAATTTTTATGATGAGGAGGGTACGGTTATCGGTACCGGTTTCACCCGGAATACGGCATCGCTTTATTTAAATGCACATCCCTACAGCTTCCTGAATCTGACCGGAAATATCCGTTTTTCGGAGATGTCGCGAAAGAAAACGAACGGTAGTATCAATATTTTCTCTACCTGGAGCTTCCCTTCTTCGTTTTTCAAATTGACGGACGAAGACATAGAAAATTTTAAAGGGAATAATCTGGATGAATTGGATAAAAACCTCAACCGGGATTTATATGCTAATTTTCAGGCAAATATCGATTTTACACCCTACTTGAAGTGGACGACTTCTTACTCTTTCGGTTATAGTACAACGCGGAACGATTATTTCATCCCTTCCTACCGCAATAATGGAAATGCATATGCCACTTCCAGCAGTGGATCGGTAAAGAGATGGGAAATAGAAAATTATATTCAATACCTACGGTCATTTAAAGAAACACATAATCTTTCCGTATTGTTCGGACAAGGAGCTGAATACTCTTATATCGACAATTTGTGGGGGGAAGGAAATTATATTGCATCGAATTCTATACAGACGATTCAGGGAGTTGTATCTAAAAACTCCAATGCTTCTTCTTCGATCGAAGAGCGTGCCCGTTTATCCTGGTTTGCCCGTTTGAGTTATGATTATAAAGACAAATACCTTTTTTCTGCCAACTGGCGTATGGACGGTTCTTCCCGTTTCGGTAAAGATAACCGTTGGGGACATTTCCCTTCGGTATCGGCAGGCTGGATTATCACCAAAGAGTCGTTCTTTCCGGAAAATCAGGTGGCCGACTTCATTAAGATTCGGGGTAGTTACGGTATTACGGGAAATGACCCCGCCGGTTTTTACGATGCTTACCGGGCTTTAACCACCAACGTGGACTATCGGGGGGGGAGTGGGATCACTTCCTATAATGGTTCGGGGACGATTGCTTATGACTTCGGCTCTGCCGTAACTTCCAGAGAATTAGGTTGGGAAGAGTCGAAACAGATGAATTTCGGATTGGATGCTCATTTCCTGAATAAGCGGATTATATTAACGGGAGATTATTATATCCGGGATTCGGAGAGTATGATTTTCAATTATGCTCTGCCGGTCACCACCGGATATACAGAAGCGAAGAACAATCTGGTATCCGTTCGGAACAGCGGTGTCGAATTACAATTGAGTCTGGATTTGCTTCCGCACAATTGGGATTGGTCGTGGACGATCGATGCGAATATCGCCATGAATAAAAACCAGATCAAAAAATTGCCGAACGGCAACCGGAGTATTGTCACCGGAGCTCCCTGGATGGAGTGGATTCTGACGGTGGGACGGCCCTTGTATGAAATTACCGGATGGAGAAGCAATGGAATATATGCCACTGACGACGATGTGCCTGTCGATCCGCTGACCGGTAACCGGATGACCTTCTTCGGTACGACTATGCAGGCCGGAGATATAGCTGTCGTCGATCAGAACGGAGATTATAATATCGACTATAATGACAAAGTATCTCTGGGAAATCCGGATCCGAAATATTACGGCGGTATCAATACGACGGTGCGCTGGAAAGGAATTTCATTGGGGGTGTTTTGTAACTATGTGATCAAACGTACTTTCTGGAATGGTTTCTTGTCCGATCGGATGAACGGTGGGGTTTATTCTGCCGGTGGATGGGGAAATGTTTCCGGGCCGGCATTGGATTTCGGTGGATTGAAATACTATACAACACCGGGACAACAGGCTGACCTGCCCACTTTGATCGCAACCAATCATATGGACAACCGGCATATCGCCCATGAGATCTATACCGATAACGGAAGCTTTTTCCGGGTGAAAAATATTTCGATGAGTTATGAGTTTCCGACAGCGCTGGTGAATAAAATCAAATTACAGCGTCTGAGAGTGTACGGATATATGGACAATGTTTGGGTATTCTCGAAGAGTAAGACTTATCCCGACCCGGAAAATATCAATACCAATGGTTATGCCAATGGTTCGGAATATCCTCTTCCTCACAAGTTTACTTTGGGTGCAGAGATAACCTTTTAATTCGTAAAATTTGAGACCTATGAAGATGAAATTTAGATATTTAGTAAATTCAGCGATGCTATGGACAGCATTGGCATTGGGATCTTGTGCCGATTTCCTCGACCGGGAGCCGTACAGCGAGCCGGTGGACGAAAGTTATTGGAATAGCGAGGAAGATGTGGAAGCGGCGGTTGCCGGTGGATATGGCTTGTTGAGGGCAGCTTTGGCCAATCATTCAGCTTATTATGCTTATGGAGATATTGCCGGTACCAATGTATTCAGCAAATTCGAGTATGAAGATGAAGACTGGAATCAAATGAATCAGTTTAAACTGGATTATGCGATTGCTGCCAGTGAAACCTATCGGCCCTTGAAGCAGTTGCGTAATTATCAACTGTTCTATCGGGTCGTCAATCAATGTAACCGGGCTTTGAAAAAGGTCGGGCAAATGAGCGACGAGGTTTTCGATGATGGGGAGAAGGAGAAGTATATCGGGGAATTGTACTTTTTGCGTGGATATACTTATTTTTATATGTACCGGATTTGGGGTGAGCTGCCTATCGTGACAACTTCTCCGGATAATGTCATCAATGCGGATTATGTGGCCCGTTCGCCTTTAGCCGATGTCGCTGCTTTGATTTACAGTGATCTGGAGGAAGCACGTGTTCGTTTACCCTGGGAGTATGAAGATAATGCCAATTTTGCCGTGCGTGCCAATAAAGGAGTCGTATTCGCTACCTTGGCACATATGGCGGCCTGGGATCGCGATTATGCCAAGTGCGTGGCGGCTTGTGACTCTGTTTTGAATAGTGGCGTATATACTTTTGAAGCTCGTGAAACCCTGGAAAATATTTATAAAAATGATTCCAAAGAGTTGATATTCCAGTTGTTCTTCAATTCGGAAGAAGAAGCTCCCGATGCTTCTTCCGGTATCCAATACACGACGGTATTTTTTCTGGATATCCTGGCCTCTCCTTACTTGACTACTGCAATCAACAAAGAAAAACCCAATAAGTTTTTGAATACCGGTTTTATATCTTCTGTTTTCCCGGATTCGACGGATTACCGGAGAAAGACGTTTATCGGCTTGGCTGCCGGTGGAGATATCATTCCGATTAAATATACGGATGTGCAGATCGAGTCGGCCTCCAGCGGATCGATTTATCCGGCTAACAATTATGTTATTTTCCGTTTGTCGGATATCATGTTGCTGAAAGCCGAGGCATTGACCGCTCAGGGAAAAAGCAGTGGCGTGGCTATCGGTTTGCTGAATCAGATACGGGAAAGGGCCGATATCGGCGATTTCGACGGTTCGGTGTCTTTACAACGTGCTATTCTGAACGAACGTGCCCGGGAACTCTTTCTCGAAGGCCATCGCTTCTTTGATCTGGTACGTTATTATTATGAAACCGGTACTTCTTTACTTTATAATGTTACAGAAGCGAATATGGCGAAGAGAATCCATTATTGGCCGCTGGATCCGGATTTATTCGAGAATAATAGTGTGATACGTCAAACTTCCTATTGGCAGGGTAAAATCTAATTTAATAACAGCATATTATGAAAAAATTATTGTATATATCCGTTCTGTTTTTATTCGGAATGACATCCTGTATTCAGGATTACCTGGACGATGGTGGAACCCATTCGGCAGAGTCGAATACTACGCCTTACGAATACTTGTCTTCGCATACCTACCATATGTTCGATACGTTGATTCAGATCATCGACCATTATGGGTTGGAAGAAGAAATGAATCGTGCAGCTACTGTTTTCGCTTGTTCGGATTTCAGTGTTAAAGCTTTGTTGAAAAAACGCTCCGATCAGTTGGCCGATGAGCATGGTGACGAAGGGTGGGCCTATACCCTCGACTCGCTCTATCGTGATTTTACCGCCGATTCGATCCGGATCTATTTTTTCCAGGATAAGATCGAATTAGCGACTGCCCCTAAAATACCCACCGAATTTCTCAATTATTCCGGGGATGGTTCGGGATATGCCGTTTATCAGCAGGAGTCCACTAACGAAAGTGACTGGACGGTACCCGGAACCAGTGTAACTGTGGTGACCAAGCCCTCTTTTCTGTATTTGCGCAAGATTATCGGTGATGAAATCGATCCGATCGGCAAGGAATTCGATTCGACGGCCGAGCAATTGAAAGAACAGGATATCTCGGTGAAATGCCAGACAACAGGTATTATCTGTACAAAAACAGGTACGATTTTGCATGTACTCGATAATTCTCACGTTTTTTCTGCATTTAAAGTTGGAAATGATTAAACACCGAAAGTTATGAAAATAAAGAAACTGATATATGGACTGTTGGGCGCCGGAGGTGTTCTGGTGGCTTGCGACAAGATTGAAGAAGGATACATGAGCAGTAATATTTACTATGTGACCGATCCTTTTACGGTAGAACAAGGGCTGACGACTTATTCCGAAGCGTTGGAGCTGGATAATTCCACCGGTCCGGTAAATGTCGAGCTATTGGATATTCGTAATGTAGAAACCGGAAAAACCGAAGAGGCCTGGTATTCCGAAAGTGAGATTACTTTCTGGAAAGAAAAGATTAATTCGGAAACGGATACAACCTGGGAACAGGTAGCCGCTAAATATTCTATGCAGCCTTATCCGACCTTTCAGGTCAATCCGGTGGGAGGACGGTTGGAATTTTCCGAGGGTACTTTGAACGTACCGGTAGGTGAATATGAAATCGATATCAAAGTGTCGAATGTGAAAGAGACCCGGGTGATCAGGAATGCTTGTACCATCATTCTGACCGAGAGTTCTTCCTTTATAAAAGAAGGTACCTATGATTTGTGGAATTCCAGTAATTCGGGTACCCGTCTGAATCCGGTTATGACCTACAAAGAACTGAAAGGAGACGATCTGGAAGCTTTTAAAAGTAAATTGGCAGCAGCAGGAGGAGAATACAACGAGGACTACGGTTATATGATTCTGAAAGTGCTGGATCATTATGGAGAGGCTTTCGATTGGACACCGAATACGGGTGCGAATAGCGGAGGAGAAATCCGTCAGCGGCAATCGGATTTGGGAAGCTACGAAAAACGGAGTCCCTGGCAGAAGATGTATTATACTTCGGATGCGATGATCGCTCCTTTCCCTATGGCTCCTTTCCCATTGATCAATGCGCCGACGTCTACCGACGATCTGTCTTATTATCGGATCATTCCTTCGGCGACGACCAAAGGGGTTGATATCTGGCTCCGTTTCAGCTGGTTTATACAGCGTAAAGGAGTTTTTGAAATTACTTATCAGCTGAAAGGAGCTGATGATACCGGTGTTGTTCAAAGGGTAAAGAAATAATTAAAACCGAAGTGTATGAAAAGATTTAAATATCTGGCATTTTTGTTATGGATGATGCCATTGGCTTTTGGGGCCTGTACGGATGACGATAATGACGAGATCACCGATGAAGAATACATTGCCGGAGCTGCCGTTGTGAATCTGACGGTGGTCGACGGAGAAACGGACTTACCGATAGCGGAGGTAACTTTGAAGCAGACTGCTTTGAAAATTTCGGAAACGACCGATGCCAATGGCAAAGCGACGTTGACCTTCGATCAGGCTCCGCGGGCTGTCGCTAATCTGGTATTTTCTCATGAAGCTTATCAGGATTATACAACGACGGTAGCTATCGGGGAAGTAAGCGAAGGAAGTACGAAAAATGTGGAGGTAAAGATTGCTTTGAATCCCAAAACGGTGTCCTATGTGATCAATTTTACCGTTTTAGACGATTCTACTTTCCTGCCGATCACAGGCGTTTCTATTTTGGGACTGGAAACCGGGGCCGATATGACCGATGCAGATGGTGTTGCAACTGTGAAGGTGCCGGGGCCGGGAGATTATACGTTGGGACTAGCCATGACCGGATACGATACGGCTTATGTCTCTGCAACGATGCCCGATGAAGGGATGCCGGGAGAAACGATAACGGTGGATTGCGGAACGGTCATGATGACTGTAGCCGGAGGGTTCAGGATAGAAGAGGTCGATCTTTCATCGTTCACCTGGCAATTGGATAGTATGGTGGTATGGAGCCGGGATAGAGGGACCATCGGAAGCATTATTCTTTCTAAAGAACAATATATGGCGGGAGAGGGATATACGGTAGATTGGGATAGGAGAAGCGATTTCGGAACCTATGATTTCGACTACATTATTTCGGCTTCCGGTGCTGTGGATTTCCGTTATCCCTTGTGTTTCAAATTACACTATGAGGAAGCTTCTTATGCTCCGGGATGTTACCGGGTGGAGGTGGTGAAATTCCTCGAACCGGGAGCCAATAGTGTAGTGAAAGATGAGTCGTATTACGACTACAAAAAGAAAAAACTGGTATTGCGTTTCTTATTCCACGAAGATTGGTGTAGTGCGGAAGACTGGGATGCTTATTATTATTCAGCAGTAGAATAAATATGGGATATAAAGTATTAAAACAGGGGTGGAGGCTTATCGCTATCCTGGCGATAGGCTTCTCTTCCGGGTGTTCCGGTAACGAAAAAATCAAAGGGATCGATCTGGATGAGGTGGGATACGGTTCCTCGGTCTTTTCCGTGCTCAAAGGAGAAGATTATGAATCTGAAGCGTTGAAACTACCGGAGGGAGTCGGGGAGGATATCACGGTAAAGATCAAAGATGTCCGTAATTTTTCGACCAAAGAAAGTGAACCGCTTTTTTTCGAGAGCTGTGAGGTCATCGGGTGGTCTTCGCCTGTCGATCTGAATACGGATAAGACCATGGAAGCGGTGCTGGCTAAATATAATCCGGTTCAAAAGGCGACACTGTCGGTCGATGCTTCTACTGGAAAACTGATATTGTATGGGGCCGGTACCAAAAATATTCCGGCGGCAGTTTATCTGGTTGATCTGGAGATTAGCAGTGGAGGCGTCACCCAAATCAAAGAAGGCGTTTGTCGCATCCAGTTGAAAGACAATTCGGCTAAGGCTGTCACTGTATCGGCAACCTGGGGAACGACGGATAGCGATAAAGCTCCTGCCGACGTGAGTAGTAAAGAACTGAGCGAGGAAGAGCTGCAGGAATTCGCCGGGGCTTTAGGCAGTGCTTATAATAAAAATTATGGTTATTTGATACTGAAAGTTAAAGACAGACGCAATCAGAGCATTAGTTGGAAAGATCGTTGGGTGACCCGGACAAATAAAAATAATTTTGAAACGGCTAATCCCTGGGCAGAAATTATCTATACCGACGAAGCGGTGATCGTTCCTTATCCCGTTCCCTCTTATCCGGTTGTATCACAATCTACCGGTAACGCGGTACAATATAAGGTTGAGAAAGCGAATACCGCTTTCAGGAAAGATCTCTTTTTCGATTGTAATTTGTCTGTGACTCAGAAAGGAGTCTTTGAGATCGAGTGCCGGCTTACCGACAGTGAGGTACAAGGAAAAGCCACCGTATTGCCCAGTGGAAAGAAGCTGTTTTTCCCGGTCCAGGATGATTTGCGGTCTATGGATTTTTATGACGATAACAGTCGGCTCAGTTATCACCGGATGGTTTCTTCCGAAAATTTTGTGGTATTCTGGGAAAAAGGATTCGGTGACGATCCCAAAAGTGCTCCGCCTTTGAATGGGGTGGATATGACTGTCGATCTCGACGATTTACTCGAAAAAGGAGAGCGTTTCTATAAATTGTATCATGATTCCCTGAATTTTGTCACTCCGGGAAATTCGAACGTCGATTCGATCCGGATGATGGTGATCGTCCATTATACGACCACGTGGACGGCATATGGCGGAGGATACGATGATGTGATCGGAGCTTTGTGGGTCAATCCGGCGACGATGAAACCGGTGGGACAGACGATCGCCCACGAGTTCGGGCATTCGTTCCAATATCAGGTGTATTGTGACGATCCGAACAAAGAGGCCGGCTTCCGTCAGGGGCAAAGCGGAACTTCGCAGGATGGCAATAGTTTTTGGGAGATGTGTGCCCAGCATATGGCGTGGCAGAATATCGCGCTTTTCCCGGAGTGGAATTGTGATGTACCTATTTATCTGGCCAATCATCACCGCGGATTTATGCACGAATGGTTGCGTTACCAGGCTTTTTATCTGATGGAATATTGGCGGATGAAACATGGGGAAGATATGTTGGGACGGGTATGGCGGGAGTCTGAAAGCCATGAAGACCCGATTACGGCTTATAAACGGATTGCAGGTCTTTCACAGGATCAATTCAATGCTGAAGTGTGGGAATCGGCTTGTCATGACATTACCTGGGATTATCCTTTGGGCGGTTATTTGCGGCGTATCGTCGATAGACAAAGCGAGGCCGACCGGCAAACCTGGTATACCCACAAGACCCGTCTGATCGCTGAGAACGGATATTATCGTTCCTATCCGGATACGGTGACTGCAGATCACGGCACGGAGCAAAATATCGCTTTTACACCGCATGATTACGGCTATAATGCTTTTCAGTTGAGCGTACCGGAAGGAGGAACGACGGTGACTGCCGAATTCGAAGGGATTACAGGTGACAGCCGTTATCGGACAGTCGGTGATAGCAAAGCAGGATGGAGGTTCGGTTTTGTCGGTGTGCAAGGAAGTTGGACACCTGTATACGGGGATATGGGGGAGGCAACCGGGACTGCTCCGCAAGCATCCGTATCTTTTACCGTGCCCGGTGGAGGGCTGAAACAGTTGTGGTTTGTGGTATCGGGAGCTCCGACCCGGCATGAACCTCATGTTTGGGACGACGATGTCGGCAATGATGAAGAATATCCTTATCGGGTGAAATTTGTCAATACGGAGGTGAAAAACTAAGTATAACTTTAATGATGAATCTTATGAAGAATAAAATATTTTCCGTTTTAGTAGGTCTGCTGGCCGTTTTTTTAGGAGCCTGTAGCGATGACGACGATGTGTTGACTACATCCTCGGTACATGTGAATGGCGGGCCGCTGGAAGAATCGATCACGCCGACATCTGCCCGGGTACGGATCCGCCTGAATGAGACGGCCGGTATCGGTGAAGTGGGAATCTGTTATGGAGTACAGACCGATAAGAGTGCTTTGTTATCTTATGGGGATGTTTTAAAAGTAGAAAAGGTCGATTCTGTGATGTATCTGGATTTGACCGAATTGGAATCGGCTACGACTTATTCTTATGTCGCTTATGCCAAATATGAAAATGCTTCTGTTGCGGATGTACATTCGGTGGTACGTAGTTTTACCACTCAAAGTGCCGATTTGTATCTGACTCCGTCCCGTTTGAACCGTTCTGCAACGGGAAGGCTGGATACGGTAAAGATTACGACGACTTTCGACTTCTGGGCGGTGGCGGAATACGATTACGATTGGATTACCTATGAGAAAAAAGATACTTTGTTGATATTGAAAACCCAGGATAATTCAGGGGCTGAAATACGTTCGGCTATATTAAAGATACAGGCCGGTAGCCGGACACAAAGTCTGGCTGTCATGCAGGCTGCACCTACGATCAGTTTATCTGCCGACACCCTGGAAGTCAGTGCTAAAGGAGCTACGGGTTCGTTTATCGTGCGGTCGGATGTTGCATGGAGTATCGATAAAGATGCCGATTGGGTGACCTGTTCCGTAGAAAAGGATTCGATCGTGAATTTTACAGCAGAAGTAAATACCGGCTCTGAAGAACGTTTCGGACATATCACGGTGTCGGTATCGGATCAGCTTTATAAAATATTTACGGTTGCTCAGCGGTCGGGAGCACTAGCGGTTACGAAGACGAATTTGAGTTATGGCTTAAAAGGAGGCGAAGAGGGTTTTGTGGTCGAATGTAATACTGACGATTGGACCTTTAGCTCGGATAAGTCGTGGTGTAAACCGGAATGGATTCAGGGCACCGATTCGATAGCCGTCAGGGTGGACCCGAACGATACGGAGGCAGCGGTACGGACAGCGACGATTACGGTACAGAAAGAGCAGTCGGTAAAAAAAGTGACGGTTAGTCAGGAATCCGGACTTATGTTAAGTGATGTCAGCCTGGAAAACTTGGTTTTTTGGGGAGGAAATGGTGATATTAAAGTGAAAGCCTATACGGATAGTTGGACTGTAGAAAGCGTAACGGACGATTTTACAGCTAGCCGGACCAATGATTCTATCGTGACTGTTTCGGTGGCGAATTTGAATACGACCGCTCAGGAAATCACCGGTTCTGTAACGATTAAGGCCGGGAATCTGACCCAGACGATGACTTTGGTACAACCTTGTGCGGTGATTGACTGGGGAACTGAAGAAGTGAAATTTTCATATACGGGAGGTACAAAGTCGAATACTTCCGGAAATTATATCGGTATGACGAAGTATAAAGTAGAAGGGACCGGTGTGAGTTGGTTGACTGTCGGTAGTGAGGGAGTCAGTTTTGTACAGGGTACCGACGGTTATATGGTCGTCGCTGGCGAAGACGATGCTTTTGTGACTCTGAATCTGACGGCTACAGCGAACAATACCGGAAAAACCCGTACGGCTACGATTACCGGAGTGTGGGAAGGGGTTACCGAAAGCTTTACGGTGACCCAGATGGATGCTTCATCGGTAGTCGTTTTACCGGCTTTGGAGGCCGGTGTATTAGCCGGAAACTATACATTGACAGAAGAAGGATATACCGGATATGTTCATTTCGGTGATAAAATCTATACGAAAGCAGAGTACGATGAGATAACAACCGAACTGGAAGCTGCAGGCACTAGCCTTTATGACGATCGCTATGCCAAATTCAGGGCTGCCGATTACGACTATGCTATGGGGTTGGATAATGGAAATACTGCTTATCCACTATTATTTAAGATTAATCAGGTGGAATCTACTGCAGACGGGGCTCCTTCAGGAGCTTATGAAGTTGAAATCGTGACGATGTATGAACCGGTGAATACGGCTCTCGAATCGGATTATATCGCTTACTATGATAAAAATACGAAGACTTTATATTTTGAGTTCGACTATTATTCATGGGCATCCGGTCAAACCGAACATTGTATCAGAACTTTGGTTTTTGCAGAATAATTTTCTCCGATACCGGATGCTATTTTAAGGTTAAAACGGTGCCGACAGTTAAAACGGTAATAACGGTTTAAAACTGGACATGCACCGTTCCTTTTTTATTAGGAGGTTTTGGGGGGCAAGTCAACAATCGTATGTATGATTTTTATATGCTATTTTCCTTTTAAAAACTCGATTTGTACAATTGTTGTATTTTTTTGCATATATGTTTTATTGAAAGTTAAGGGAATGTCATTCCTTTGTTTAGGTGATTTGAAAAAGGAAAAACCGGGACGTAATAAAGTGGGGAGGAAGGTATTAAACCGGTAGGCGGATGAAAATCCGGATGCTAATGATGTACCTCTGCATGGCGTGCTGGTGGGCAGATTGTCTAACCCTAATATGAAAGTGTTATGAAATATGTGATGTGCATTGTATTTTGTTGTCTGCTGTGTCTGGGAAAGGCGCAGCAGAGAGTAACCGGACAGAAACCGGGGATTACGGCTCCACCGCTAGAGCTGAAGCTGAATCCTTTTTACAAGAAATACCTGAATGCCAACGGGATTCATATTATAGCTTCCTGGCGGGTTCCCGATTCGGCGATGTATGCGGCTCACCGTACGTTGACGGCGTTGACCGGATATCTGCCTGCCGGGGTGTTGAAGGCGATGACAGATATCGGTACCCGTGTGGGCGTCATGGCTCGTTATGAAGGTACGACCGATATCCCCGAACATGCTCATTTGGCTCGGGATACTTCTTTGAATTGGGACTTGAGAGCCAGGGGATTAGGAGGAACGAAGTGGTTGCCTTTGACGACTTGTGCCGAAGAAAATATTTTGGGATATCAGATCGATAAATACCATGCTGAAGATATTCTGGTCCATGAATTTGCCCATTCGATTCATTTGATCGGAATACTGACTGTATATCCCGATTTTAATGAACGTCTGAAAAAAGCTTATGATGCCGCTTTGGCTGCCGGAAAGTGGAAAGATACCTATGCCGCGACCAATATCGAAGAGTATTGGGCCGAAGGAGTACAGGATTGGTTTAATGTGAATGCTGAAGTTCCTAAGCCGGACGGAAAGCATAACCAGGTGAATACCCGCAAGGAATTGAAGGCATATGACCGCGGTTTGTACGATATTTTGAGCGAGTTTTTCCCGGCTACGAACGAGCAGATTAGTTGTCATAAATACATCAATAAATATCGAAAATGAAGAAGAATAATATCGTTTTATTCGGGATAGCGGTGCTTTGTGCATGTTCTGTCCCAAAAGAGCGTCAACCTTTGACCGGTGGACAGTGGGGAGAAATAAAGAACGGTTCTGCCGAAGAGGTCGTTTCTTCAGAAGTGCTCTATTGGCAGGCTCCTCCTGCCAGTAAAGAAGTTTTGCACTTCTATGATGCAACGGCTCATGACGGTACCCGGAGTTTATGTATTTCAGCCGACGGTTTGGCTAATGGATACTGGAATAACCGGGTGAATCTCAAACCGTGGTCGAAATATCGCTTCAAAGGGTGGATCAAATGTGAAAATGTAGTGGCCGAACCGCAAGGGGGAGCCGGATTCCGCTTGCAGGGAGTCGAGGTACAATTGCCTGATTTTACCGGTACGCAAGACTGGACTTTGGTCAGTTGTGATTTTGAGACCGGAGCGAACGATTGTGTCACCGTATCATGTTTGCTGGGAACAGAAGGAAAAGCAAAAGGGAAAGTATGGTTTGACGATCTTTCGTTCGAATGTCTGGGTACGGAGGTCATCGAAACCAGTATAAAAGTTGATCCGGCAGAGCAAAAGGCGGAGATGTCTCCTTATATTTATGGGCAATTTATAGAACATATGGGGCATTGTATTTATGGAGGTATCTGGGCCGAAATGTTGATGGACCGGAAATTCTGGTATGCTCCGGGGCAAAAAGGTTCTCCCTGGCAGATTGCGGGCACGGATAAAGCGGAAAAAGGTTTGTATATGGACGAGACAGCTCCCTATACAGGACGGCATACTCCGGTGTTGAAATCCGACGGTAAACGGATCGCGCTGAAACAGACGCAACTGGGATTACGGCCCGGTATTTCCTGTTCGGGATATATTGTAATGAAAGCCGATCGCGAAATGCCGGTAAAAGTGATGTTGAATTACGGTTCGTTTATTCAGGAATTATCCTTGGAGGTCGGGACTACTTATCGTAAATATCCGGTGCATTTTTCAGCTTTCGATCATAAAGTAAAGGATGCTACTTTTTCGATCTGTCCGCAAAAAGAAGGACGATTATGGATCGGTACGGCTTCTTTGATGCCGGATGATCATATCGACGGCTTCCGGGCGGATGTGCTGGCTTTGCTGAGAGGATTGAAAGCTCCGGTATATCGTTGGCCGGGAGGTAATTTCGTCAGTGGTTATGATTGGCATGACGGGATCGGTGAACGGGATAAACGGCCTCCCCGGAGAAATCCGGCCTGGACAGGAGTGGAATCGAACGATGTCGGGATCCATGAGTTTATGCGATTGTGTGAATTGTTGGATACCGAGCCTTATATTGCTGTAAATGCCGGTTTGGGAGGGGTAAAAGAAGCTGCCGATGAGGTGGAATATTGTAACGGTACAGAGGATACACCGATGGGTAAATGGCGGAAACAAAACGGACAGGCAAAACCCTGGAAGGTGAAATGGTGGTCCGTCGGGAATGAAATGTTCGGGGATTGGCAACTCGGTTTTATGAGTACGGAAGCTTTTGTGAAAAAACATAACAGTTTTGCAGATGCGATGTGGAAAGTAGATTCTTCTATCCACCTGATCGCTGTCGGAGAAGTGGGCCGGTGGGACGAAATGATTTTGGCTAATTGTGCCGAGCGGATGGATTTGGTGAGCGAACATTTTTATTGTCAGGACTGGCATGGCGGAGGACTGATGACACACGTATTGCAAATTCCCCGTAATATTCGCCGGATAGCCGAGGCACACCGGGGGTACCGGAGAGATATTCCCGCTTTGGAAGGTAAAGATATCCGTATTTGTATGGACGAATGGAATTATTGGTACGGCCCTCATATCTATGGCGAATTGGGTACCCGTTATTTCTTACGGGATGCTTTGGGGATTGCTGCCGGACTGAATGAGTTCCTCCGTCAAAGCGATATGGTATTTATGGCCAATTATGCACAAACGGTGAATGTCATCGGTTGTATCAAAGCGACGACGACGGATGCTTGTTATGCTTCGACCGGCGAGGTGTTGAAATTATATCGCGAACAATTCGGTACCGTTCCGGTGAAAGTGGACGGAGAGTTACGTCCCCTGGATGTCGCTGCCGCTATCCGGTCTTCCGATCAGGCATTGACTTTATCTGTTATAAATCCGGGCTGGGAAGAAGTGACTTTCGATCTGGATATACTGGGTGGACAGTTTGAGTATCAGGCAAAAACATGCCGGTTGAACGGGGTGGCGACGATTTATACCCTTACCGGACCCGACGATATGGCTTATAATACACCGGGACAGGAAAGTGTGGTGAAAGTGTCGGAAA
The DNA here is from genome assembly GCF_985060555.1 of Odoribacter sp. Classification (NCBI taxonomy): domain Bacteria; kingdom Pseudomonadati; phylum Bacteroidota; class Bacteroidia; order Bacteroidales; family Odoribacteraceae; genus Odoribacter; species Odoribacter sp. Next base: position 16,833 of record NZ_CFKYFN010000049.1, read on the forward strand.
AAAGTTTGAAAAATACCAAACAGGTGAAAGTAGGCCCTTTTAGTGCGAATGTGATTGTACTCGGAACAGAGTAAAGAGGTGCAAAGGTAGAATTTGAAAATAATGGAAGTTATGAGAAAATTAATAATAGGATGGTTACTGGTTATAGGGATTGTGTCGGTAGGCCGAGCCTGTGAACATTGCACGGCCTTGGCTGTCGGGAATGTGGTGCCGGCGAAGGTGAAGTATTTCGGTTTGAAGGATGTCCGTTTGCTGGATAGCCCTTTTAAGAATGCTATGGACCGGAATGCGGCATGGATGCTGGAAATGGATATGGACCGTTTGTTATCGAATTTCCTGAAGAATGCAGGCCTCGAGCCGAAAGGAGAATCTTATGGAAGCTGGGAGTCTATGGGGATAGCCGGGCATACCCTGGGACATTATCTTTCGGCTGTGGCACAACAGTATGCCTCTACCGGAGACGAACGCTTCAAACAACGGGTGGATTATATCGTGCACGAACTGGATAGTTGCCAGCAATATTTTGTGAACGGTTTTATCGGTGGCATGCCGGGGGGAGACCGGGTATTCAAACAGGTGAAAAAGGGGATTATCCGTTCGGCCGGATTCGATTTGAACGGCTTGTGGGTCCCCTGGTACAACGAACATAAAACCATGATGGGACTCAATGATGCTTATCTGTTAGCTGGGAACAAGACTGCTAAAAAAGTACTGGTGAATTTGGCCGATTATCTGGTGGATGTACTTGCCGGACTGACGGACGAACAGGTACAGACGATGCTGAATTGTGAGTTCGGTGGTATGAACGAAGCATTGGCACAGGTGTATGCTCTGACCGGAGATAAAAAATACCTGGACGCTTCATATCGATTTTACCACAGACGATTGATGGAACCGTTGGCAGAAGGGAAAGATATCCTGCCCGGATTGCATTCGAATACCCAGATACCGAAGATCATCGGTAGTGCACGTCAGTATGAGTTGACCGGAAACCCAAAAGATGAACGGATTGCCGAATTTTTCTGGACAACGATGGTAAATCATCATAGTTATGCTAACGGGGGAAATAGCTCGGGAGAATATCTTTCGACACCCGATAAACTGAACGATCGCCTGACGCATTCTACCTGTGAGACGTGTAATACTTATAATATGCTGAAATTGAGCCAACATCTGTATGAATGGACCGGAGATCCGAAGTATCTCGACTTTTACGAGAAAGCATTGTATAATCACATCCTGGCTTCTCAGCATCCCGAAACGGGAATGACCTGTTATTTTGTGCCGCTGGCGATGGGAACCCGGAAAGATTTTTGCGATAAATACAATTCATTCACTTGTTGTATGGGAAGTGGTTTTGAAAATCATTCCAAGTACGGGGGGGCGATTTACAGTCACGGTAGCGACGACCGTTCTCTGTTTGTCAATCTTTATATACCCTCGGTATTGACCTGGAAAGAGAAGGGATTGAAAGTGAGGCTGGAAACCGCTTATCCGGAGAATGGACGGGTGACGTTGAAAGTGGTCGAGGGGGAACGTCAGCCTATGGCTTTGAATCTGCGTTATCCGGTGTGGGCCGGCGAAGGAATTGTGGTGAAAGTGAACGGTACAAAGCAAAAAATAACTTCTAAACCGGGATCTTTCGTTACGCTGGAACGGAAATGGAAAGCAGGCGACCGGATCGAATTGAATATACCGATGAATCTTTATACGAAGGAAATGCCGGATAATGCCGACCGGCGGGCTGTGTTCTACGGACCGACTTTACTGGCAGGTGCATTGGGTGAGAAAGAGATAGAACCGATCCGCGGTGTACCGGTTTTTGTTTCACCCGACAAACAGGTATGTAAGTATATCCACCCGGTAAACGGTAAACCGCTGACTTTTGAAACCGAAGGTTTGGGTTATCCGAAAGAGGTGACATTGATTCCTTTTTACAATACCTACGATCAGTATTATACGGTGTATTGGGATGTATTCTCACCCGGGGAATGGAAACAAAAACAGGCGGAATATGAAGCAGAAAGATTGCGGATCGAAGAACTGAATAAGGTGACTGTCGATTATATCGTGCTGGGAGAAATGCAGCCCGAACGGGATCATAACCTGAGTGCCGGGGAAAGCCGTATCGGAGATTTCAGGGGTAAAAAATACCGGTATGCTTATCCGACCGGATATTTTGATTTCGATATGAAAGTATCCGGGACGGAATCCATGAAGATGATGATGACTTTCTGGGGTGGGGATTGTGGTCGTGATACCTTCGAAATCCTGATCGATGGTGTACGTCTGGAATTGTTCTCTCCTAAAGGTGAAGATGGAAACTTCGTCGAAAATACGATTGTAATCCCTGCTAAATTTACCGAGGGAAAAGATAAAATCCGGGTATCTTTTAAAGGATATGAAGGCAAACGTGTCACTTCCTTGTACAATTGCAGAATGATGCGTTGATAAGTGTAGTTTCAAATTTATGTTGTGTGAATCCGGTAAGAGTGATCCTGCCGGATTTTTTGGTTTTTCTATTTTACCGGTTATTTTTATGCGTTTGTCTGGTTGTATTCATTTCTTTCGTTTCTTATGAAAAAAATAGAAAAATCGGTGGTTAAATGCTCAGAATATACTATTTTTGTTGAAAATTAAACAGCTCATCTTTTAAATGTACTTTATATGGTCAGTATTTCTCATGTTGTAGAAGATATCGTAAAACACCGGCCTTATCTGTCGGAGTCTTTAGCGGCGGGCATTATCAATGTTTCTTCGCTTGCCCGGCAATTGCAGCCCGATGTGGAGAGAGCGTTGCAGAAGGGAGTGAATACCGGGGCTATTGTGATGGCCTTGAATCGGTTGGCGCCTTATTTGCAGGTGCGGGAGCAGGTGCAGTTGAATAAGTTGCTGAGTAATATGGGGGATATTATTCTTAGGAGTAGTTTGTGTGACTATACTTTTAAAAATTCACCTACTCTATTGGATTGCCATATCGAAGTATTGAAAAATCTGGTGAAAAACGATGAGATTTTTTATACGATGGTACAGGGAGTTTTCGAAACCAATCTTGTGATCAGCGACACGATGGAGGAATTGATCGCCGATTATTTTAAAGATGAGTTGTGTCTCTTTAAAAAAAACGGTCTGTCTTCGGTGACGCTGAAATTGCCGAAAGGGAACAGTATGCAGGCCGGTTTTTATTATACCATTATGAAAGAATTATCTTGGGAAGGTATCAATCTGACCGAAGTCATCTCTTCTACCAACGAGTTTACGGTGGTGGTTGATAATGCCTTGATCGATAAAACATTTGTGGTATTGAAAAATATTGGGAAAAGATAAAATAATCATTAAATATAAAGCGAATAAGATATGTTTGAGAATTTATCGGAAAGACTGGAACGGTCGTTCAAGATATTAAAGGGGCAGGGAAAAATCACAGAATTGAATGTAGCGGAGACCTTGAAGGAGGTGCGCCGATCCTTGTTAGATGCCGACGTCAACTATAAAATAGCGAAGGACTTCACCAATCGGGTGAAAGAGAAAGCTTTGGGTATGAATGTGCTCACGGCTGTCAAACCGGGACAAATGATGGTGAAGATTGTCCACGACGAGTTGGCTGAGTTGATGGGGGGCAAGAATGTCGAAGTAGATATAAAAGGTAATCCGGCGATTATTTTGATGTCCGGTTTGCAAGGTTCCGGTAAAACGACCTTTTCCGGTAAGTTTGCCAATTTATTGAAGAATAAAAAAGGGAAGAAACCTTTGCTGGTGGCTTGTGACGTTTATCGTCCCGCTGCTATCGAGCAGTTGAAAGTATTGGGCGAACAGATCCAGGTGCCTGTATATAGCGATGAGACGACCAAAGATCCGGTAAGGATCGCTTTGGATGCCATTAAACAAGCCAAAGCGAAGGGGTATGATGTGGTGATTGTCGATACGGCAGGACGTTTGGCTATCGACGAGCAGATGATGAACGAGATCGCTGCAATCAAAGAGGCTATTCATCCGAATGAAACCCTGTTCGTGGTCGATGCGATGACCGGTCAGGATGCAGTGAATACTGCCCGCGAATTTAACGAACGGCTGGATTTCAACGGAGTGATTCTGACCAAACTGGATGGAGATACCCGGGGGGGGGCCGCTCTTTCTATCCGTACGGTAGTGAACAAACCGATCAAGTATGTCGGAACCGGAGAGAAACTCGAAGCTTTGGACGCCTTCCATCCCGAACGTATGGCCGACCGTATTCTGGGGATGGGAGATATCGTGTCCCTGGTAGAAAAGGCTCAGGAACAGTTCGATGCCGAAGAAGCCAAAAAATTACAAAAGAAAATTTCCCGCAATCAGTTTAATTTTAATGATTTCCTGAGTCAGATCCAGCAAATCAAAAAGATGGGAAATATCAAAGATCTGGCTTCCATGATTCCCGGTGTCGGTAAAGCACTGAAAGATATCGATATCGACGACGATGCCTTTAAAGGAGTTGAAGCGATTATCTATTCCATGACTGCTGCCGAACGGGAGGATCCGGCCCTGATAAACGGTTCACGCCGTAAGCGAATTGCCGAAGGTAGTGGAACGACCGTTCAGGACGTGAACCGTCTGTTGAAACAGTTCGAAGAATCGAAGAAGATGATGAAGATGTTGTCCGGTGGTGGTAAACTGATGCGGAAAATGCCCGGCATGAGACGTTGAGCGACTGTAAGTGATTAACGAAAAGTGAATAGAAGAAATGGAGTTAATAGATGGGAAAAAAATTGCAACTCAGGTAAAACAAGAGTTGGCAGATGAAGTAAAACGGATGAAAGCAGCCGGAGCCAAAACGCCTCATTTGGTGGCCGTTCTGGTAGGTAACGATCCGGCGAGTGAAACTTATGTGGCCAGCAAAGTAAAGGCTTGCCAGGAGGTCGGTTTCAAGAGCACCGAAATGAGGTATTCGGCCGATATTACCGAAGAACAATTGTTGGCTGTCGTCGATAAGTTGAATCAGGATGCCGACGTAGACGGTTATATCGTACAGTTGCCGTTGCCTCGTCATATCTCTGAGCATAAAGTGTTGATGGCTATCGATCCCGATAAAGATGTGGATGGATTTCATCCCTGCAATGTCGGCAAGATGGTGACCGGTTTGCCTGCCTATCTGCCTGCAACTCCCGCGGGAATCGTAGAGCTGCTGAAACGTTATGAAATACCCACTCAAGGTAAGCATTGTGTGGTGATCGGGAGAAGCAATATCGTAGGTACTCCGATGGCGGTGTTGATGTCACGTAAAGATAAATATGCAGATTGTACGGTGACGATCTGTCATAGCCGTACGCAAAATATAAAAGAAATGACGTTACAAGCCGATATACTGATCGTCGCTTTGGGAAAACCTCATTTTGTGACTGCCGATATGGTAAAAGAAGGTGCGGTAGTGGTAGACGTCGGAATCCACCGGGTACCTTCGGATAAAACGAAGTCCGGTTTCCGCCTGGTGGGGGATGTAGATTTTGAAGGAGTAGCTCCTAAATGTTCTTATATCACGCCTGTTCCGGGAGGAGTGGGGCCGATGACTATTGTGTCTTTGCTGCAAAATACCCTTAAAGCTTGCAAGGGGCTGGCTGACAAGTAAAAAGTTCTGCTTTTTACTTGTCGTGATCGGTTCCCTTTGCGTTAATCAGGTGTAGTGAATTATGGTGTTGAATTATATCTGGATTTTCTTTTTTGCCGTTGCCTTTATCGTCGCTTTATTTCGTTTAGTGATAGGAGGTGATACGGAAGTATTCAGCGCTATGATGACCTCTACTTTCGATATGTCGAAGACCGGTTTTGAGATTTCCCTGGGGCTGACCGGAGTGCTGACCTTGTGGATGGGGATCATGAAAATCGGTGAACGGGGTGGGGCTGTGCAGGTGATGTCAGGAATGATCAATCCGTTTTTCCGCCGTCTTTTCCCTGGGCTGCCTCAGGATAGTCCTGCCCATGGGTCCATTATGATGAATCTGGCTGCTAATATGCTGGGCTTGGATAATGCTGCTACACCGATGGGATTGAAAGCGATGCAGCAAATGCAGGAAGTCAATACCCGGAAAGATGCGGCTTCGAATGCTCAGATTATGTTCCTGGTATTAAATACTTCAGGACTGACGATCGTACCGGTGTCGATCATGGTATATAGGGCCCAATTGGGGGCTGCTAATCCGACCGATATTTTTATTCCTATCTTACTAGCCACTTATTTTTCTACTTTGGCCGGTTTGATCGCTGTCGCTATTTATCAAAAGATCAATTTGTTCGATAGAGTGATTCTGGCTTATTTGGGAGGAATTTCGGTTTTGATGGCGGGAGTGATCTGGTATTTTTCAACCTTGGATAAAGAAGCGGTAACCGTTGTTTCGAATGTCGCCAGTAACATCATTCTGTTCGGTATCATCATGGTATTTATCGGGATGGCGGCCTGGAAGCGGATCAATGTGTACGATGCTTTTATCGAGGGGGCTAAGGATGGATTCGCTACTGCTGTAAAGATCATTCCTTATTTGATCGCGATTTTGGTGGCGATCGGGGTATTCAGGGCTTCCGGGGCTATGGAAGTGGTGATGTCTGCGATTACCCGGGGGATAGAAGGACTTGGTTTTAATGCCGACTGGGTGGATGCGCTGCCGACAGCTTTGATGAAACCGCTGAGTGGAAGCGGTGCCCGGGGGATGATGATCGATACCATGAAGACTTTCGGGGCCGATTCATTTGCCGGACGTTTGGCTTGTACTTTCCAGGGGGCGACGGATACGACTTTTTATATCATTGCTGTTTATTTCGGGGCGGTGAGGATCCGGAATACCCGTTACGCTGTTCCGTGTGGACTGATTGCCGATTTAGCAGGGATTATCGCTGCGGTCGTGATCGCCTATTTGTTTTTTGCCTGAAAATTTTTCTAGTTCAAAAATCTGTATATGAAAAAGGTGGTTGTCGGTATGAGCGGAGGGGTCGATAGTTTTGTGACCGCTTTATTGTTACGCCGGCAAGGGTATGAAGTGATCGGGGTGACCCTGGAATTGTGGGAGAAAAATGATTTAAGCGGTGTGAGAGACAGTTGTGAAAAACTGAATATCCCTTTCCTCTGCCGGGAAGGACATGAACTATTCAGGCAGCAGGTGGTTGATCCTTTCGTAAAAGCTTACCGGTCGGGTCTTACGCCGAGTCCTTGCTGCATTTGTAACCGCCGGGTAAAGTGGATATTGTTACAGCAGGTGGCTGATGAGTTGGGAGTGGAGTATATCGCAACGGGGCATTATGTCAGGATTGCCGAACGGGAGGGAAGATTTTATATCCGGAAAGGGCTCGATCCTCAGAAGGATCAGTCTTACTTTTTGTGGGGCCTGCCTCAGGCGCTTTTAAGAAGAGCGTTGACCCCTTTGGGTGAATATACCAAAAAACAAGTGAAGGAGTGGGCGGCCCGGAATGGATACGAGCAGATGGCCCGGAGACGGGAGAGCATGGGGATATGTTTTCTGAAAAATAAGGATTACCGTGATTTTATAAAGGATTATCCTATAAAAGACTTCCGACAGGAAAGTGGAGAAATTATTGACGATAAAGGACGGGTATTGGGCGTACATGCCGGAATCTTGAATTATACGGTTGGACAGAAACGGGGGATTCCCGACCGGACCGGAGTTCCTATGTATGTCCGGGAGATCGATGTGGAGAGGAACAGTATTATTGTCGCTCCCAAATCCGGGTTATATACTTCTGTACTGACAGTCGGGCAGGTGGAGGCAGTGTACTTTGGGGATTTGTTAGCTGACGGGGTAGAAATCAAAATCCGGGGGTTGGGATTAAATCCGAGGGGAAATATCCGGGCTGAACGTTTGAGCCCTGACCGCTTGAAAGTGGTCTTAAGTGAGCCTGCCTGGGCCGTTGCTCCGGGACAACCTGTTGCTTTTTACCACGAAGATATTTTATTGGGTGGAGGAATTGCTGAAAAAGATGAAAAGCTGTAAGTCAAAATATTATTTCTAAACCGGGGCGTATGGGAAAATTGAAGCGGAAAAAAATCTAAGAAATATGTACAGGAATATTGCAGATTCCAGGAAATTTGCTTTCCTTTGCAGCATCAAATACGGGTGTAGCTCAGTTGGTAGAGCACTGGTCTCCAAAACCAGGTGTCGGGAGTTCGAGCCTCTCCACCCGTGCACCGAAACGCTATCTGAAAAGATAGCGTTTTTTAGTGCTGTTCTCCCTCTTTCCGGTTTAGCTTTTATTCGAAGGGACTTCCACATACGCCTGTTGGTGCTGATCTACAAAAAGCTTGTTACGCTCCGGGTGTTGTTTGCGCTGAGACTCGTAATTGGCAAACAGCAAAAGTACAAGAATGTATATGGCTATGTGAAGCCAATGCCTGATTTTTTGGAAGTTAGGTTTTGTTTTCATCCGAATCGTGTTTTATTATATAGATGCATCCTGTTTTATTACGTTGCGTCAAGATCGACATTTTTTTCATAAAAGATTTCATTCCTCGTAAAATTAAAGAAATATTAACTAAAAAGATAGTTTATTCCAGCTGACTTTGGTTTCATGTTATCAAGGAAATAGGTATTTATTGTACTTTTGTAACCGCTGTAACTAAAAAATAGTAGGTTTAATTTTTTTTCTTTCTATTCCGATTCCGGGCTTTATACCGTCAGACCGGTTCGCCTGGAACGGTCCGTTAAGGCTTTCCTTCACTGCCCGGCGGAACTCCTCACTACGTTCGTCAGACACCACCGGTCGGGCGTTCGGAAAACCTAACCGGACACTCGTTCCTGCTCCAATGGTCCTCCGGTATAAAACCCTGCATCTAACGTTAGAGCTAACCGGCAAAGAAAATACAAGCGGAAATTTACAGCCATAGGAAACCGGACTGTTCGGCTTATTTTCGGGGAGAATGGTATTTCTCAAATCAAGATTAGTCTGCAATTCAGTGATAACG
>NZ_CFKYFN010000050.1:0-22488 GCF_985060555.1 Odoribacter sp.
GCTGGGGGTCGCGGGTTTGAGTCCCGTTTTCCGCTCTCTGAATGAGGTAGTTACGAAAGTAGCTACCTTTTTTATTTTGTGGTTTTTCGTGGTTTGGGGGCATCTGTTTAAACCGAGGTACCAACGATAGTGTCCCTAAAAGTGTGTATGTATCTTCTTTTCTCATTTTTGCAAAGTTATTTTTGTTTTTAATAAAATAAACTCGATTCTAAAAAATTATAAATGGGGTATTTATAAATATCTGCCTTTTGTGCCACTGTTCCCATCAGTAGAATGACAGCTTGTGGGTTCGGCATGGCGCCTCTCATATTAATGATCCTTTTATAATCTCTGTTCAGCCTTTCAATCCAGTTAGTCGTATAAATCATGCCCCTGATTTCCCTTTCATATTTGAAGTATGTAAAGTAAAATCTGTACCTTTCGTGTTGATATCTTTTGAGTTGCGGATAGTTTTTCTGCCATCTTCGGATAAACTCTTTAAATTTTTCAAATGCCTTTTCCAGAGTGGTGTCCCATTGATCGGGCGAGCAGATTTGTTTGAGTTCTTCCAGGACCTGTTTTTTATCCCCTGGCTTGACTTTACCTGCAATATTTCTTTTCAGATGAACAGTATACAATTGCAGATCGGCTTTCGGAAAAGTGTCTGCCAGTGTGTTTTCAATCCCGCTTAAACCATCACATACCAGCAGATTGACAACAGCAACACCTCTTTCTTTAAGATCTTCAAATACCTCTTTCCAGTTCGTGGCGCTTTCAGTGGGGAAGTTTACCACGGTCAATACTTCCCGGGTCCGGTCTTCCTTTACCCCTAAAACAGTGTAGTAGGCTTCATTGCTCACACATTCGTCCCGGCGTGTGAGAACATAAGTGGCATTGATATAAAGAATCGGATAACGGGTTTCAAGCTTGCGTGCCAACCAAGCGTTTACATCTTCGTGCGCCGTGTTTAAAAGGCGGCTCACCTGGCTTTTGCTATAGTGTTTACCGTAGAACTGTTCATAGATTTTTCCTACCTGCTCTGTGGTTAAACCGGAACAGTAAAGGCTGCTGACAAGCTTCTGGGCTTCTTCTTCCTGATCTTTCAAGACCCCTAGGAGCATCGGGTAGAAGTTGCTGTTACGACTGCGAGGTACACGTAATTCAAAGACTTTACCACCATGACAGACCCGACGCTCACGATAACCGTTGCTTACGTCTTCATGTGCTGTATTGTGAAGACTACGTTCTGAAAGCATTAAGCTCTCAAGACCTTGTTTTACTAAACCTTGTAAACCTTCTTCCCCATTTGTGATTTCAGAAATTATTTCCGAAATTTATTCATGTGTAAATTCTATAATTTGTCATTTTTGAAGTTTCTATTACAAAAATAATAAAACTGGGATTTACACACTTTTTGAAACACTATCCCGGAATTTAGGGTTCTATCCTCACGAATCGTTTTAATAAAGAAAACGATGTTGATTTTATAGTTAATTTCGACAAAGCACAGGTAACAGATTATTTTAGCAATTTCTTTGACTTGAAATACGCTTTAGAAGATGTTCTGGGGAGAGAAGTTGATTTACTGGAAGAACACGCTATCTGTAACCATTACTTGAAAGAAAATATAGAGCGAACCAAAGCGTTGATATATGGATAACTTTACTAAGAACACTTGCAAGATATACTTAATGCGCTTGATGACATTGAAACATTCTTTGACAGGCAACTGAAATTGTTTGAAGAATTTTGTCGAGATATACGTTTATAAAGAGCGACTGGCTTTAATCATTTAGTTGTGCTGTCTTTTCTTGAGAAGCTTCGGTTTGGGACTTTCCAAAAATAAGGATATAACATTTTTAATCTCTCCATGTTTACATGCCTGAATAAATCCATTTCATGGAGAATGGGATAGTGTTCTACACCAAACCATTCTGAATTGGAGGTTTTTCCTTTCTCATGCAATTTTATAGGAATAAACTAGTTGAATATATCAGAATATCAGATATTTATGTCTATGATAATATATTGATTCGACATTCTATGTCCAACTTTACCACACAAGGAAATTGAACTCACGAATATCTCTAAACTTTCTATCCCGATTCACCATTTATAGGTTCATAAAATTACTTTTATCCCAGAATAGAAATATACCTCTCTAAAGAGGCTTTTTCAGTTTCGGCAACCAACAAGTAAAAATCATCATGTTGTTGTTCTGTGTGAGAAGACTCCAAAGCTTTATAATAACGTAACTTCATGTCATTATCACTTTTCAGGGTAACAATGGTATAACCTTTCTGTAATAGGTAGAGGTTCATCAGAAGTCGAGAAGTACGCCCGTTGCCATCTATAAATGGATGTATCCTCACCAGTTCATTATGTAAATAGGCGGCGATAATAACTGGATGAACATTTTCTTTTTCCATGCGTTGAAATGCCAGCATGAAATCTTCCATTAGTTTCTCCAACAAATAAGGTTGAGGCGGCACGTGAGTACTACCCGAGATCATCACGGGTACGGTTCTATAACTTCCGGCGTTCTCCCTATCTATACCATGTAACACGAGTGCATGAATCTCCTTGATCGTCCTTTGACTTATTTCAATATCCTGTTTAGCAACCTCCTTTATATAGTCAATAGCTTCTGCATGATTGATTGCCTCCAAGTGTTCACGCATGGATTTACCAGAGATAGTGATTCCTTCGTTGACAACAAGTGCCGTTTCCTGTAGGGTAAGCGTGTTTCCTTCTATACGGTTACTTTCGTAAGTGTATTCGATATCTAAAGCATCCTGAATTTTCTTTAATGCCTCTACTGGCAAAGGACGCAAAGAAGATAACCGCACTTTCAATGAATCCACTTCTCTTAATAAATCAACCAACTTACTATTCATGTTGCCATATTTTTAGTTGATTACAAAAATAAGGAATAAAAATGAAAGCTTGTATTGAATGGAAAAAGAAGATTACGAGCTGAAAATTTTCTTTCCGGTCATTGTTCCATAGCGGTTTGAAAAAGATAGGTTTCAAGATTACCGACATTACCCTGAATAGCTATATTTAAAACCGTTTTTAATGCACGAACATGACGGATATTATTTCATCTTATCGTGATAGCTATTTGCTCTTTTCAAGTTATGCCATTCAAACTCCTTGTCCCATTGTTCAGGCAAAGCTATTAAATCCGGTGTTGTAATACTTCGTTGTTTACAAAATCGTAATATCAAGACAATCGGTAGACTACCACCCTGAGCATCTTGTTCTGCATTGGAAGTAATTTGAAAGACCATTTTTTGGGGGCTTTCGGCGTTGAGTTGCTTTTCATGAGGTCAGCAGAATCTAAGGAAAGTATGAATGACTTCAAGATGATATGTAGATTTTTACTAACAGCTAATAAAAGAATCCGAGAAGTGGATAAAGTCCACTGTAAATAACCGGAGTACTAAAGCGATTAAAAGCGTCAATGTTTTGTATAAGAGATAAAAGTCTGCAAGCGGGGGTAGATGGTGTTCCTTTTATTTCTGATCACTCAGGTATTTATTGGCTGCTAAATGGAGCCGCCAGATCAAATCTCTGGATACATTTTCATTTCTGGAATAAGTTTCCAATCCCAATTCATTAGCTTTTTCCCGAATCTTTTTATTCAATATACGTTCTGTTGCTTCGAAGCTGTCCAGGCATTCTTTTAGCGGGACCCGGACGAGAGCGCTGCTTTTATACTTGCATGTTTTGTTTTTTACTCTACCATCGGTAGTGCAAAGATAGATTAAATCAAAATGATGGGAATGGTGCTGTTTGCACTGGTCCGGGAGAAATTCTTTCAATAGAAATGCAGGTGGAGCGAGCCACTCTACTTCGTTGGTTATGGTGTCGTGCACTTCGGATGGTTTTTGCCCTTCTTCACACATAACCTCACAATCCACCCCGATTTCCTCATAAATTTTATTTTTTAATTTTGTCCCGGGGTTATCAATATAAGGCAGGAAATGGCCTCCGGGTGGAACCCATAATCCTTTTCCCTGCCTTAAATTTTTATTTAAAATAATGATAAAATTCACAGTGTCTCCGCCTGGTTTTTCGATCAGGATGCCTGTCGCTGCAAAGCCCAGCGATTTAATTAATTTTTTTTCTCTTTGTATCATTCTGTTCAGGTTGGACTCGAGGAGTAACCTTCCCGTGATAAAAAAACAGAATGAAATGATGAAGGGTGTATGACTGGCTGTATATTGGGGAACTTTGATCAAGAAAACCAGAATGAAAAATAGGCACAGAGAACCTATATATAAGAATAATTTAAACTGGATATCGGTTTTTTCCTTATGCCGGTAAGAAGGAATAAAATCTGCTAAAAACAACAGTATATACAGAATCAGCGATGTATAGATAATAATCGGATTATACTGTTCCAATTGGGAATGAACAGAGCCGTACAAGAGTACTAAAAGAATTCCCATCCCCCATTTGATTCCATCTAAAACCAGCGTTTCAGATACTTTACCTGCTGTTATCATCGGTGAGTATTTTGTCCATTAATTCCAGTAGATTTTGTCTGAGTATCGAAACGTCGCCGTTATTCAGAATATGGTAATCGGCTATAGCGATAGGACCGCCTTTTTCGATATTCTCGATCTCGGTATAATCGCGTCGGTCGACTTCGGCTTTGGTCAATGGCCTGAATTCCCTTTGGGCGAGTCTTTCATATCTCAATGCTTTATCGGAATGGATAGCTACTACGATAAAATTTTCCGGATATAACTCTTTCAATATTTTGTATTCCGTAAAGCTATAAAGGCCGTCCAAGAGAATGGTCGAATCGGTTTTTGCGATGGTTTCCGAAGCTATTTTGGCCAATACGCCATTGCCATGTTGGCGCCTTAAATCTTCTCTTACCATTTTCTCGTTTTCATTGTTGATTTCTAAACCCCTCTTTTTGACTTCGTTGAGAACAATGCCGCCGAAGTAAAAGAGATCGAAATTAAATTGATCTTTCAGAAAATTAGTCGCTTCACTTTTTCCTGTACCGCTCATGCCCACCAGGGCTATTATTTTTTTCATATTCGCTATTGTAAAGTTTTCTTATTGTCGGATCGTCCGTCGATTATTTGGTATGAATGGTTTATTGAAATTCTTCATACATTTTACTTGCCTGAATGCCTTCGTTATTTTGATATTTACTTTTATACATTTTGGAGCAATCTCCTAAAATCGTATGATAAAATATTTGACATATTTCGACGTTCGGATATATCCGTACCGGTTGAATACAAGATATCTCCAAAGTCCAATAACCCGAAAAACCCACGTCTCCGAAACCGGCGGTGACATGTATATATATTCCCAGACGTCCGATCGACGATCTGCCTTCGAGCATCGGGACATGATTCAGGGTTTTGGTATATTCGACGGTTCTGCCGAGATACACGATTCCGGGCTCGAGCACCAGGCCCTCGGGAGGAATCGAGATAGTCTTGGTTTCATTTTTAACTTTCATGTCCAATACATGCGAATCATATACCAGCAATTCGTTATGTAATCTCAGGTTATAACTATTCGGATTTAATCTCGAGTCGTCGAAAGGCTCGATGAATATCTCCTTGTTCAGCATGTTCTTAATTTCTAATCCAGATATGATCATATGTTCTATTTAATTTATACTATATCTCTGTTTATTTTAAGGTTCGAATACTTTTAACCAGCTTTCCGCAATATTTTCTCTGATGTCGGTAGGGACCGTCGAAATTTTTCCGGGCGCATAGCCGGGCAGTCCGTTGATTGCCAATATCATTTCAGCCCTGACCAAATGGATAAAATCTCCCATAACGGCATTATAAATAAAATTGACGGCATTCCCGTCGTTCACCAGGAAAAAATAGTTCATATTCTCATTCGAATATTTGAATATATGTTTTCTTACTTCTTGCTTTTCGTATTCTCCGGTAAATTCCAATTCCAGTTCGTCATCCGAAGACGTGACGGAAAAGATATAACATCCGTTTTTCAATTCCCTGAAATCTTCGATTTTGAGGGCTTTGTTGCCTGTGGCAGAAAACAAAATATCCGATTCTTTTATTATGGAGTCCCGGTCCGGAATCCGGTTAAGTTCATTGAATGCCGATACTCTTTTCAGCGGATTGGTATCGTAAACTGCGGGTTTTACTCCTCTCTGCAAGAGATGGGAGGCGATTGACCGACCGATTTTTCCATAACCTAAAATTCCGCATTTCAGATATTGGATCAATTTCCCGTCTTCTCGCATCAGAGCATCTGCCGAAAAAAAGACGGACTGGCCGACTAGAAAGTCTTCGTTTTCTTTTAAAGGACTTCTGGCTACAGATACGACTTTAAACGGGTAGTTCTGCTTCTTTCGCTCCGAGTCTTCGATTACATGTTCATACTTTTGATAGCCGTTCTCGGTATCTTCGATGATTAAAGCTATTCGTTCGAGGATAGTTACAGGCCAGGTCTCGTGGATGTGGGCGAAATATCCGCCAATATCGAAAAGCAGGATTTTTTCATCCGTGTTTTCCAGGATTTTAATCACTTCATTTCCCGTATCCTGAGCCATGTCTTCCCGGCATACATGCGAAATTTTAAAATCCTTTTGAACGATAGTGTAAGTCTTTTCATTGATCGAGTTGGGCTTGGGGACGATCGTTTGAATAGGGAAGATCGTATCGATGGCCCTTAAGTAATGAACGGTATCGGGGATGATATGGGAAACAACGACAGCAATATAATTTTCGCCGGTTGTCCGGGCCTTTGAAATGATATTTTCATAAAATAATCTCGTATTCAAATCGATATCGAGCAGGTCCCATATTTTTTTTACTAATTTCAGAAAGGTAACCTGGCTGGATAAACCGGATACATCACTCCACTTTAAGTTTTCGCTTTCTTCCGTGATCTTTTCTCCTTTGTAAATAAAAAAATAGCGGAGGTCGTGATGGAAGTGTTGTTTTTCGTGTTTGGCCGGATTCTCGGGTATGGGATGCGAATCGATGTCGATGGGAAATTTTTTTCCGAAGATAGGAGAAATCAGCATCAAATCGTCTTTGGCTATACTCGTTTCTTCGAGGATTTCCCTGTAAACACCGTCCAGAATGGAAACGTCCGTTTTTTCGATATGGCCTCCTGGTTGTAACCAACGTTGAAGTATAATGTGTTTGATTAAGAGTACTTTGGAGTTTTTGTAATCAAAAATAATCGCACTTCCGGTAATATGGCCGACAAAATTTTTACGGTCGAACAATTGATCCGATTCTGTTTTATCGATAAAGGTTTTGAATTGTTTTAGTCTATCGGTCTCATCCTTATATATGCTGATGTAATCCTGATAGTAACTTTTTATATTTTCGGAAGTTTCCATTTTGTAATCCACTTAAAACAAATCAGATCAATATTATCGATGCACCTGACTAAAAACAGCTATACCGCCCGGCAAATTTAGCAAATATTTGAGAAACAGAACAAACACACCCCCTAAACCTTTGTAATAAATTTCGATATGCTTTACTTTTTTATTGTGGTCTGCGATCTTTTGAAATTTCGACATCAGTTAGGGGCAGGAGTTGCCTTTTTTCTCCTACTTTTGCAGGTCTGAATTTAGTTGTGTATTATGCAGGATGGGCGTTTATCGATAGAGAGGGCACAGATGGAAGGGAAGAATAAAACATACAGTCTGGTGACCGGAAATATTACATGGGGGATGTTGTGGTTTGCTGTTCCGATGATATTGGGAAATTTATTACAGCAGTTCTATAATATCGCCGATACATTGATCGTCGGTCGGTTTTTGGGAGCCGAAGCTTTGGCTGCTGTGGGTTCGGCCTATACGTTGATGATTTTTCTGACTTCGGTCCTTCTGGGTTTATGCATGGGAAGCGGGGTTGTTTTTTCGCTTCAGTACGGAGCGAGGGATCATGAAGCTTTGAAACGTAGTATTTTTGTCTCCCTGGCATTGATCGGGGTGACTACGCTATTGTTGAATATTGCGGTTTTTGTCTGGATCGATCCTATTTTGCAGTTACTGCAGGTCCCTGCCGAAGTATATATCCTTATGCGGGATTATTTGTGGATTATTTTTGGGGGAATCGGATTTACCTTTCTCTATAACTATTATGCTTCCTTACTCCGGGCTGTCGGGAATTCTGTCCTGCCATTGGTCTTTCTGGCTGTAGCTGTTGTTCTTAACATTGTGCTCGATTTGGTTTTTATTCTGTCTTTCGGTTGGGGGGTCCGCGGAGCGGCATGGGCTACGGTCATCGCTCAGGCGGTATCGGGGATCGGACTCTGTTTCTATAGCCTTTACCGGTTTCCGGATTTCCGGATTTCCCGCCAGAATATGCAACTAAAATGGGCCACGGTCAAAGAAATTGCAACCTATTCTTCGCTGACTTGTGCCCAACAATCTGTCATGAATTTCGGTATACTGATGGTGCAGGGACTGATCAATAGCTTTGGTACGGCTGTTATGGCTGGCTTTGCTGCGGCAGTTAAAATCGATTCGTTTGCTTATATGCCTGTTCAGGATTTCGGAAATGCCTTCTCTACTTTTATTGCTCAGAATTTCGGAGCTGGAAAACACGAACGTATCCGCAAAGGAATCCGGGTCGCCGTTAGGGTTACCCTTATTTTTTGCCTTATTATTTCTGTACTCGTTTTTGTTTTGGCCAGACCACTGATGCTTATCTTTATTCCGGCACATGAAACGGAAATTATTTCTATCGGTGTAGAATATTTACGGATTGAAGGAGCTTTTTATTGTGGCATTGGTTGGTTGTTTTTATTATATGGTTTCTATCGTGCTGTTAGGAAACCCGGAATGTCTGTCGTGTTGACCGTTATATCCCTGGGTGTCCGGGTGGCCCTGGCTTATACCTTAGCTGCTATTCCGGGTATAGGTGTATGGGGAATCTGGTGGTCTATTCCTATCGGATGGTTTTTGGCAGATATTTTCGGTTGGTGTTATTATCGAATGAAACAAAGAAAATCTTTGGAGTGGTGATCTCTCTTCAAAGGTGATAAAGATTGCAGGAATTATTATAAACTGTTGTAAGTAATAAGAGGTATGTAATATTGGTAATAAATCAGGTAAAATAGATACAAACCGGATGAAACCTATTTTCTATTTTTGTAACCGAATAAGAAGTAATTCGTGGTGACGGAATATATTCAAAATGATCCAATATCTGAAAATGAAAGTAGTTGATATTTTATTTGCAGTAGTTTTACTGCTACCGGGCGGATTTATCCGGGCCCAGGAGATAAGAGACAGTCTGCCACAGGGTAGGTCGTATACGATCGATGAGGTGGTAGTGACAGGTACGCGTAATGAGACCGACATTCGCCATTTGCCGATGACGGTTTCGGTGGTGGGGCGCCAGCAGATCGAGCAGAGTAATGAATCTTCTTTGCTTCCCTTGTTGACCGAACAGGTGCCGGGGCTTTTTATTACCTCTCGGGGGATGATGGGATACGGGGTGTCGGGAGGTGCTGCCGGGCAGATGTCTTTGCGTGGAGTCGGTGGTGCTCCGCAGGAGGGGGTGCCGACGACCGGGCTGTTGGTGTTGATCGACGGACATCCTCAATATATGGGGCTTTTCGCCCATCCGATTTCCGATGCTTATCAGTCGTTTTTAGCTGAACGGGTCGAGGTACTGCGTGGGCCGGCATCGGTATTGTACGGTTCGAATGCAATGGGAGGTGTGATCAATATCGTTACCCGTAAAATGCAGGAAGATGGCATGAAGACCCATTTTAATCTGGGGTATGGCTCTTACAATACCTTGCAGACAGAAGTAACGAACCGACTGAAAACCGGACGTTTTACGAGCGTAGTAAGCGCTTCGTATAACCGGAGCGACGGACATCGGCCGGATATGGAATTCGAGCAGGCAGGAGGTTATGCGAAATTAGGATATGAGATTTCGCAGGCATGGAACGTACGGGCTGATGTAAACCTGACCCACTTCAACGCTTCGAACCCCGGTAAGGTTACCGATCCATTGATAGATAATGATCAACGGATCACCAGAGGTATGACTTCTTTTGCACTTGAAAACAATTATGAAAAAACTTCGGGTGCTTTGAGTTTCTTCTATAATTGGGGAAAGCATTGGATTAACGATGGGTATGCCGTTGGAGGGGAACCACTGGACTATCGTTTTAATTCACGGGACGATATGCTGGGACTGTCGTGGTACCAGAGTGTACAACTCTTTAAAGGAAACCGTCTCACAGCAGGGGTCGATTTCTTTCATTTCGGCGGGGAGTCCTGGAATCAACCTGTGAATGGTGGTGAACGCCAACCGCAAGTCGATAAGAAGCAGGACGAAATGGCCGGATATGTAGATTTTCGCCAACATCTTTACCGTTGGTTGACATTGGATCTGGGAGTACGTATCGACCATCATTCGCATGTGGGGACCGAATGGGTACCTCAGGCTGGATTGTCGTTCCACTTGCCTGCGAATGCAGAGATAAAACTGATGGCCGGGAAAGGTTTCCGCTATCCGACGATCCGGGAGCTTTATATGTTTCGGCCGGCCAATCCCGATTTGAGACCGGAGCGACTGTGGAATTATGAGTTGGCCTGGTCGCAGCGTTCGATGAATGGGCGGTTTTTTTATGGGGTAAATGTTTTTTATATCGATGGGGAAAATCTGATTATGAGAATGCCGGTCGATGGCAGGCAGATGAATATCAATACCGGAAAGATCGAAAATACCGGAGCTGAAGTGCAGTTTGCTTATCGTTTTTCTCCTGTCTGGTCGGTAGATGCCAATTACAGTTATCTGCATATGGAACAGCCTGTACTGGCTTCTCCCCGGCACAAGGCTTATGCCGGAGCCACTTTTTCCAAAGGCCGCTGGTCTGCCGGGACCGGTGTGCAGTATGTGGCCGGATTATATACCGGTGTAAAAATAGGAAATACGGGAAGAGATATGAAAGAAGATTTTGTGATGTGGAATTTGCAGGGACAGTTTCGGGCTGCGTCGTGGCTTCGTATCTGGGCCCGGGGAGAGAACTTGCTGGCACAACGGTATGAGATCAATGACGGATTTCCTATGCCTAAGGCTACGGTGATGGCCGGAATGAATATCAATTTTTAATCGAAACAGTCGGTAAAACAAAAGATCCGGCAGAGATGTGAGGAAATCTTCCGGTACAGGATGATTTCCTGGAATCGATGGCCGAGGCTGCGAAAGCTATTGCCGACTATTGCGGAGATTGTATTTTGTATATCAGCATTGCGAATAACCTGTCGGTGGATTGTGGTTGTGATGCACATCCGGCTGCTCCTCAGACGGGAGATATCGGTATTTGGGCTTCACTTGCTCCGGGGGCCTGGATCAGGCATGTGTCGATTGGGTGTATGTGTCCGGAGATCCCGGTAAAGTGTACTTGATAGAACGAATGGAGTCGTGTCACGGCATTCATACCCTTGAATACGCCGGAGATTATCGGGCTGGGTAACCGGAAATATGAACTTGTAGAAATGAAATTATAGCGTAATTGATTCTACCTGGGTTTATTTTTTCTTTGCTGAAGAAAGAAGTGCTTCCCGGGAATAAATCGATGTCTTTCGTCCGGCATAACTCGGCTATTTTCTTTTTTGGATTTTTCGGAGTGAGGAAGGAAACCGGTCTTTAGCTGGTTGTGTGTGATGCGTTGTTTATTCTTAGGTATTCCGGACAGTAAGAATACCCATATTTGGTGATTGTCCTCCCAACTTACTTCCCGTAATTTTGCAATCGCAATAAATTAAAAAGCGATGCTGAAAAATATCTTTATTACAATCCTATTGATTTGTTCTGTACTCGTTGTTTGGGGTCAGAAAAGTGTAAAAGTAAAAGTTTCGGGAAATATTATAACGACCGATGGTGTTCCTGCTGAATTTATCAATATCCAATTGAAAAATACGTTTTACGGAGGTACTTCGGATGGGAAAGGATATTTTGAATTTATGGCTCCGGCAGGACAATATACGATGATTGTCCAATCCATAGCTGCACATCGCCGGGAATTTCCCGTTACGATCGAAGAGGGAAAAGAAAATCATTTCGCGGATATTGAAATCCGGGAGAATGTCAATCAGCTCGAACAGGTCGTGGTTACGGGACAGTTTTCTCCTCAATCGATGCGTAATTCTTTATACAAAGTGCGGACGGTCAATAGCGAACAGATCCGTCAGAAAGCGCCTACCAGTGTACAGTCTTTGCTGAATACAGAGATCGGAATCCGGTTATCCAACGATATGGCTTTGGGTGAAACGGATTTCGAATTGATGGGGATGAGTGGAAACAATGTCAAAATATTGCTGGATGGTATTCCATTGATCGACCGGGGAGCGACGAAACAAAGTCTGAGCCAGTTAGATGTGAATAGTATCGAACGGGTAGAGATTGTCGAGGGACCGATGTCGGTGGTTTACGGTACCGATGCTTTGGCAGGGGTAATCAATATCATCACTAAAAAGGGGGATGGGTATTCGGAAGAGAATACCTGGAGAGTGGGAGCCCGGGTACAAGAGGAATCTATGGGGAAAGAGTATGATTTTTTTAAAGATAAGGGACTTCACAATGAGAGTATAGATCTGGGATTTAACCACAAAAGCGGACTTTTTGTCAATGGGGGATATACCCGCAATAATCATGGAGGCTGGCAGGGAGATTTGACCGGCCGGGAGAAACGCTGGCATCCGAAAGATCAGGCTTTGATGAATGGGATGTTCGGATTTCAGAACCGGAATATGAATGTATGGTATCGGTTGGATTTCCTCGATGAGAAGATTTTCGGTCCCAATAATGGGAGTGAACTTCAGCCGGAAAAAGTTTCCGATAAAGATTTTCTGACCAAAAGGTATACCCATCAGTTACAGTCGGATTGGAAGCTGGATAACCGTCTGGATGTCCATGCAGCTCTTTCTTATCAGGATTATAAACGGCGTACCCGGACGACGGAGAGTGATTTGTCGACCGGAGAGAAATGGCTTTCTTCTGCCGAAGCGAGTCAGGACATTACCCAGTACAAAGCCTGGATAGCCCGGGCTACGGTTGCGTGGAATATTGCACCTGAATTCAGTGTACAGCCGGGAGTAGAATATCAGTGGACGCAAGGTGAAGGCGGACGTATCGACGGTACACCGAAAGTTTCGGACCTGGCTTTTTTTCTCTCGGCCGAATATAAACCCTGGGAATGGCTGAGTTTACGGCCCGGAGTACGGACCTTTATCGTTGCCGATTACGATGCTCCGATAGCTATCCCCTCGGTATTGACCAAATTCAAGTTGACCAAACATATGGATTTACGGTTGTCCTATGCCTATGGATTCCGTTCTCCGACTTTGCAGGAACTCTATTTCTCTTTCCACAATGATAATCATGATATAGACGGGAATCCGGATTTGAAGGCCGAATATTCCCACAATATTACGGGGTCTGTTGCCTACCGGGTATTGCATAGCGAGAAAATACATCTGACAACCACTTTGAGCGGATTTTATAATGATTTCAGGGATAAGATCAGTCTGGCTCAGAATGTCGATATTCCGAATTATAATACCTATTATAATATCGACCGTTATAAAACGGTAGGCGGATCTTTGGAGAATTCGTTGAGCTGGGGAGGACTTCGGGCAAATCTGAATGTGTCGTTGATCGGGCGCTACAACCGGTATGCTACCGGGAATAAAAGTATGCCCCGATTCCGGTATTCTCCCGAAGTGAGTACCAGCATCAGTTATCACATTGAAAAGACCGGTACGGATATCAGCTTGTTCTATAAATACACTGGCGAAAGAAAAGAGTATTATTATCATGAATATACGACAGCCGATAATAAGAAAGAAAGTGAAATCTACCTGAGGGGAATGAAAAGCTATCATACCGGTGACCTTACAGTTACTCAAAAACTGACTTCATTTCTCCATCTGAATGCAGGAGTTAAAAACCTTTTTAATCTGACTTCACTCGAGACAATTGCCGAATCTCCTAACGATACGCCTTCTGTCAGCTATTTAGGCTGCGGACGAAGTTGGTCGGTGGGGTTGAGTTTCTTATTGAACGGAAAATTCAATTAGTATCAGTATAAATCAAATAAAATAAAACATGAAAAAAGTAATTTATCTTTTAGCTTGTGTCGCATTTTTAGGATGTTATTCCTGTAGTGATGACGACGATGGTTTGAAAATGCAGGATATCTCCGTAGAGTTTGCCGTATCGGATGCCGGTATGGATGGTACCGGTATAGATCTGGGGATAAAGCTTAGCCGGGCAACCAAGGAGAGTTTGGATGTTACCGTACAGATGATTTCTACGGAGGTATCCGAGTCGGATATTACCGTTACCCCGGCTCTGACTAACGGTCAGGTGGTGGTGAATATCCCTGCGGGGCAGGCTAGCGGCTCGTTTACAGTAGCTAAAGCCGACGGTAAATCTCCGGAGGGCAACGTGAAGTTTCGGATTCTGTCCCTGTCGCTGAGTGAGGGCTATAAAATCGGTACACTTCAGGAAATGAACTTGTCCTTTAGTCCGATTGTTTCTACCGGAGGAAAATTGACATTGGAAGGAAATGACGGGGCCGAAAAATATGCCAATATGGTATATGTCGATCTGAGCAATAACAGTCAGATACAAATTAAAAGAAAAAGCTGGAATCTGGGATTTTATTGCGGGGATGAATTCAGGGTTATTTTAAATTCGTCTTATGCTACGGTAGCTGTGGCATCGGAGAAAACTGACTTTGCAGCTGTGACACTCGAAGATGCTCAAAAAGCTCCTAATATTGCGGCCGGAGCGATGTCTGAAGATTTTTCCGCCGACTGGGTAGATGATGTGGAAGGCGATTTGACTAAAACAGCTTTCGGGATGATTGCAGAAAATGCAGCTGAAAATAAAGTCTTTTTTGTCGCTTCTGCCGATAACAAGACCAATACCGACGGGACAGAAAATAGAAGTCTTTGGTATAAAGTGAAAGTAACCCGTAATGGCGAAGGATACCGGGTAGAATATGGAAAAGTAGGGGATACGACACCGAAGACCGTGGAAATAGCGAAAAATCCGATCTATAATTTTGTCGGGCTTTCACTCGAATCCGGTGAGAAAGTAGATGCACAGGCCGAAGGGAAAAAATGGGATATCATGTGGGCCTATGCTGCTGCCGTTTCACAAATGGCTTCCGGTCCTGTGACTTCTTTTTCACAGGATGTGGTTACTTCTAATAGTGTAGGAGGAGTAGAGACTGCCGTGGTCATGGTGGATGAACAGACTACCTACGATAATTTTAAGGTAACGGATATAACCTCGAAGGCCGATTTTGAAAAGAAAGCCAATGTGATCGGTACTACCTGGCGTACACCTGCTATGCCGGGAGTGACGAATGCCGGCGTGAAAACAGATCGTTTTTATGTATTGAAAGATAGTTATGGAAACTATTATAAACTCCGTTTTACGAAGTTCGGTACCGGTACCGATGGCACCGAACGCGGACGGCCTGAAATAGAATATGCATTGTTGAAATAATGTAGGACATGAGCGATCAGATTTGGCTGGCAGATCCGGACTTCCCGGGACTGCCGGCCAAATGGTGTGAAAAAGCGAAATTGAAAGTTTAAATTTTAAAAGATGACAAAAAACAAAAAGTGGATAGGAACGGTTATACTTCTTCTGGTATTGTTGTGTGGCTGGATGGCTTGGAGTAAATGGGCTTCTACTACCCGGATCGGACTGGTCAATTTTCAAAATTTTCAAACGACCAGCTTAATAAAATCGAATGAAGATCAGTTTATAAAGTATGAAGAAGTCTCTCTGGAGGAATTGGGACGCCTGGACCGGTATGACTTTGTATTGGGTTTCGGTATGGGATTACGGATGACAGCCGGACAACGGGAACAACTTCAAAAGGCTGCCGATAAAGGGACTCCTGTTTATATTTATGCAGCTACGAATCCGGAAAATAATATTTGTAACCTGGATAGTATCACCAAGGCTGATATAACCTCTTACATCGGGAATGGAAATAAAAAGAATTACCGGAATATGGCCCGGTATATACGCCGGCAGATCGACCGGAAGCTTTTCTTCGTCACTCCGGCCGACACTGCGGTGGAGAGTGCTTCGGATGTACTTTTCCACTTAGATGAAAATCTTTCTTTCTCTACAGTGACGGATTATGAGAATTATATAAAAGGACATGGTTTCTATCGGGAAGGGCAACCCAAAGTGGCTATTGTCGGTGGCTTGAACGATCCTTTCAGTGGCAACCGGGATAATATCGACAGTCTGATCGTTTCATTTCAGCGTGCCGGCCTGAATGTGTATCCGATTTCCTCTTATATGAAACGGTTGGCTTTCCTGAAAGAAATCCAGCCGGATGCGGTGATTCATTTTGCCCATGGGCGTATGGTGATGGGGCAGGCCGATGCAGCTGTAGAATGGCTGAAAGAACGGAATATCCCTCTTTTTTCACCTCTGTCGATCCTGCAAACCCGGGAGGAATGGGAAAAAGATCCGATGGGGATGTTCGGCGGATTTATGTCGCAAAGTGTCGTTGTGCCGGAGTTGGATGGAGCGATCTATCCCTATGTGGTGAATGACCAGGAATTGGATAAAGACGGGGTGTATCTGTTCAAAGCGATCCCCGAACGCTTAAAGAATTTTACCGGGATTGTCAGTCACTTTATCCGCTTGAAACAAAAAGCGAATGCCGATAAAAGGGTGGCGATCTATTATTTCAAAGGAGCAGGACAATCTTCGCTGACGGCACAGGGCTTGGAGACGGTACCTTCGCTTTATAATCTGATCAAAAGACTGAAAGCTGAAGGGTATAAAGTAGAAAACCTTCCGGCTACCGAGAATGAATTCGAAAAGTTGCTGATGACACAAGGGGCTGTACTGAGTACTTATGCAGAAGGTGCTTTCGACGATTTTATGAAGAACGGTCATCCCGCTCTGGTGGAAAAGTCGGAATATGAATCATGGGTGAAACAAGCTCTTCCGCAAGGGCTCTATGCAGATGTGGTGAAGATATACGGAGAAGCTCCGGGAAACTATATGAGTACGGTAGAAAATGGAAAGTCCTATCTGGCGGTGGCTCGGATAGATCTGGGCAATGTGGTCTTATTGCCTCAGCCGATGGCGGCTGTCGGGGATGATGCTTTTGCTATTGTTCACGGCGCTAAAACCGCACCGCCGCATACCTATATCGGAGCTTATCTGTGGGCCCGATATGCTTTCGGTGCCGATGCGATGATCCATTTCGGGACACACGGTAGTCTGGAATTTACTCCTCAGAAACAGGTGGCACTCAGTAGTTACGACTGGCCGGACCGGCTGGTAGGCACTGTCCCTCATTTTTATTATTATACGATCGGAAATGTGGGAGAGAGTATGATGGCTAAAAGGCGTTCTTATGCAACGACTATTTCTTACCTGACTCCGCCTTTTATGGAAAGTAAGACCCGGGGACAGTATAAGAAACTGGAAAATGAGATTCAGACTTATTACAAAACAGATGAATCCGGGCAATTACAGGCCTCTTTGGCTGTAAAGAAAATTGCGGTGGACATGGGATTACACCGGGAACTGCGTTTGGATAGCCTGTTGGACCGTCCCTATTCGACCGAGGAGATCGAGCGTATCGAGAATTTTGCCGAGGAGATTGCCAATGAAAAAATGACCGGACAGCTTTATACGACCGGTATTCCTTATTCCCCGGAAAAAATTCGTTCATCGGTTTTGGCGATGAGCACAGATCCGATAGCTTATAGCTTGGCAGCTTTGGATAAACAAAATGGAAAAGTGTCTGATAAACAATTGAATAGTAAGGTGTTTTTTACTCAGCGATATCTGGATCCGGCCAAACGGTTGGTCAGTCAGGTACTGGACGGTAAAAAAGCCGATGAGGCACTGGTTTGTCAGATCGCGGGGATCACTCCTGAAAAATTGAAAGAAGCACATACGATTCTTACTCCTCCGAAAAGGGGGATGATGGGGAAAGGTAAGGCGAAACCGGTAGTGCAGTATACCAATGAACAGAAAGCGGAAGCCCGGGCGATCACCGAAGTGGAACGTACGATTACGAATATTGTGAATTATAAGCTGGCTTTGGAAAATAGTCCGGAGCAGGAAATGCAGTCGGTATTGAATGCTTTGTCGGGTGGATATATCGCTCCCACTTCGGGAGGAGATGCAGTCGCTAATCCGCAGGCAGTACCTACCGGTCGTAATTTATATGCTGTCAATGCCGAGGCCACTCCATCGGAACAGGCTTGGACGAAAGGAAAAGAATTGGTCGAAAATACGCTTGCTCAATACCGGAAGACTCACGGTGATTATCCTCGTAAAGTGAGTTATACTTTCTGGAGCAGTGAATTTATCGAAAGTGAAGGAGCGACTATAGCACAAGTGCTTTATATGTTGGGTGTAGAGCCGGTGCGTGATGCTTATGGACGGGTGTCGGACCTGCGTTTGATTCCTTCGGAAACTTTGGGACGTCCCCGTATCGACGTGGTGGTTCAGACCTCCGGGCAATTCCGGGATTTAGCGGCTTCACGGCTTGCGTTGATCTCGAGAGCTGTGGAAATGGCGGCCGCTTCTGCAAATGATAAATACGACAATCGGGTGGCGGAAAGCACGGTAGAGACGGAACGGTTACTGGTGGAACAGGGAGTTTCGCCTAAAGAAGCCCGCGAAATGTCTGCAAAACGAGTGTTCGGTGGTGTGAACGGCATGTACGGAACCGGAATTCAGGGAATGATCACCAGTGGGGATAAATGGGAAGATGAAAAAGAAATAGCCGATACCTACATCAATAATATGGGGGCTGTCTACGGAAGTGAGAAAGAATGGGGAGAAATGAAAAGCGGATTGTTGCGGGCCGTATTACACCATACGGATGTTGTCGTTCAACCCCGGCAAAGCAATACCTGGGGAGCATTGAGCCTGGATCATGTATATGAGTTTATGGGAGGCATGAACTTGGCTGTACGTAATGTCACCGGTAAAGATCCCGAGGCTTATTTTGCCGATTACCGGAATCGCAACCGGGTGAGAATGCAGGATTTGAAGGAGGCTATCGGAGTGGAATCGCGTTCGACGATTTTCAATCCGGAATATATCAAAGAAGTGATGAAAGGAGGGGCGTCGAGTGCTTCACAGATTACAGAAGTGGTAACGAACACTTACGGGTGGAATGTCACCAAGCCTGAAGTAATCGACGACGCTATGTGGAATCAGATTTATGATGTTTATGTGACGGATTCTTACAAGTTGGGAACCGAAGATTTTTTCAAACAACAAAATCCGGCCGCTTTGCAGGAGATCACAGCAGTGATGCTCGAGACTGCCCGGAAGGGGATGTGGGAGGCTTCGGAACAACAGATCAGTACCCTGGCAAATTTGCATACCGATCTGGTGAAAGAGTTCGGATCGGCCGGGAGCGGATTTGCCGGAGGAAATGCCAAACTGCAGGATTATATCGCCAGCCGGGTACAGCCGGAACGTGCCACTGTTTACAAAGAGCAGATTCAATCCATGAAAACGGCTCAGGTGGCTACCGATAAAAAAGGAATGGTCCTGAAAAAAGATGAGGTAGCTCAGGCTGAACGGGGAGAGAAAAATGCGTTGAACGGCGTATGGATCGCTGGTGGGGTATTCGCTCTGTTTGTGATACTGTTGCTGGTTTTGAAGAAAAAAAGAAAAGGGAATTAAATATCGATATGGAATTAGTTATCAGTATACTTATCTTATTTATCCTGGTCAATTGCCTGTTGAAGCTTAGTTTTTGGAAAGGCTGGCAGGCAGCTTTGTTCGGATTGATCTGTGGTATTTTCATTACCGCTACTTATCCGGTTGCTATCCTGCAATCCAAAACCCAGCTGGCCGACTACCTTCAGAATACAGTGGCTTTGCAAAATATGGCAGTGATCATTACGCTCGAGGCTGTCGTTTGTTTTGCGTATTGTGTGGCTGTATTGCGGGGATGGTTCGGCCAACAGGAAAAGTGGTGGGTGAAGCCCTTGAAATGGTATCCGACCCTACTTATTTTTCCCGTCCTGTTTTATTTACAGACCGAGCTGATCTTTAGCTTTCCGGGGATATCCTTTTCAATCCTATCTTATGTTTTTGCTATAGGGGTGGTGGTGATGATTCCTCTGCTGTGTTACTTTTTCAGGTATCTTTTACCTGAAAAAGAATTGCGGCTGGAAGTACATTTTCTCGTTAGTCTTTTTGTCTGTATTATCGGCTTGCTGACTACAGTGAATGGAAATGTTACTTATCAGGCAGTTAAAGAACCGACAAATTGGAAGGCATTGGCTTTTGCTTTTGGCTTGTTTCTGATCTTTTTTTTGCTGGGTATGGGGTGGAATAAATTGAAATGGGTCCTTTTACAGAAACGAGGTACCCGCAAAACGACTTCTCGTAAATAATCGATAATATTTAAATTAAACTATAATCTATGGAAACTATTTCACAAGTGCTTTTTTGGGTGGCCAACAGCCTGCTTATACCGGATATTATTCTTTTATTATTGTTGTTTATCCGGTCGTTGTTGCTAATCGGAGGAGTTTATAATCAATACATGACCAAACGGAAAAATGACAAACAGATGAACAGACTGATCAAAGAACTGACGCCCGATACGATCGGTGAACTGAAAGGTGCTTTACCCGGTAGGGATAACTCTTTGTATATCCGTTACCTCCGTGATTTATTGACCACACCTCCCAGTCCGGATTATTCGGATTATCTGATCACGAATTTTGAGAACGATGCAGAGAAGGATGTTATTCTTTCGAAGTTACTGGCTAAGATGGGACCGGTATTGGGATTGATCGGAACCTTGATTGCTATGAGCCCTGCCTTAGTGGGACTTTCTACCGGAGATATCGCCGGTATGGCTTATAATATGCAGGTGGTTTTTGCAACTACGGTTGTCGGTTTGGTAGTTAGTGCCGTCGGTTTGGTGTCGTTGCAATTTAAACAACGCTGGTATGCAAAAGATGTGAATAATCTGGATTATGTGGCCCGGAAGTTAAACGAGAAAAATACAGAAGCATGAGAACAGCGAGGCGAAAGAGCAAATTTGCCGTTCAGGAAGATGCCGATCCGCTGAGTGTGGTGGTCAACCTGTTCGATGTGGCTATGGTTTTTGCGGTAGCCCTGATGGTGGCAATGGTGATGCACATGAATATGACCGAAGTTTTTACTCAGGAAGATTTTACTATCGTGAAAAATCCTGGGAAAGACAATATGGAGATTATCATGAAAGAGGGAAATAAAATCAATAAATATACGCCTTCGAACGAACAAAACTCCGGCTCGAAAGGAAAAAGGGTTGGTATAGCTTATGAACTTGAAAACGGAGAAATTATCTATGTGCCTGAATAATAGAAAGATGATGAAAATAGGAATGATAATAATACTTTGGTTCTGTCTGACTGGCGGCTTGGTCGTTGCTCAGGAGAAAAGAGCCTATACTTTATTCGATGCCGACGGGCAGGAAACCGACTATGCCCATATGATGAGTGTTTTGGGTGAACAACAGGTTGTATTTATCGGAGAGATACACAATTGTCCGATAGCACATTGGATGGAATATGAGATTGTCCGGGATCTATATGCTCTTCATAAAGATCGGTTGATGATCGGGGCTGAAATGTTCGAACGGGACGATCAACTGGTGTTGGATGAATATTTGAGTGGATTGATTACAGCCGAGCGTTTCACTAAGGAAGCAAAACTATGGCCGAATTATCCGACCGACTATAAAAAGATCGTAGAGTTTGCTAAAACCAACCGGATTCCTTTCGTTGCTACGAATGTACCCCGCAGGTATGCCGCTATGGTATCCCGCGGAGGATTCGGGGCTTTGGAACAATTGTCGGAAGAAGCGAAAAATTATATCGCACCGCTGCCTTTAAATTATGTCCGGAATGAAGGGGTTGAAACATATTTCCGTTCGATGGAAATGCCGGGAGCTAAAAAAGAGGATACGGAGAAGCTGGCCAAAGCTCAGGCTTTGAAGGATGCAACGATGGGATGGTCGATTGCTCAGAACATCGGATCGTACTTTGTCCACTTGAACGGCAGCTTTCATTCTGCTAACCAAGCCGGAATCATCACTTATCTCAACCGGTATCGCCCCGGTTTGAAAATAGCCACCGTTGAAGTGGTGCGTCAGGAAAAGACGGATAAACTGGATAAGGATGTCATGCGAAAAGCCGATTTTTATATTTGTGTCCCTACGGATATGACAACGACCTATTGAAAAGAAGTTGCGAATCTCAAGTTATAGGTAGGTTTATTTTGTTACTTGTTCGTCTTCGGTATTCGTGTTCGGGGCCCCGGTCGCTTCTGTCGGTCGTCTACCTTTTTCTATCACTGACCGGCGGAACTCCTCGCAGGCTCGTCAGACACCACCGGTCGGGCGTTCAGAAAAAGCAAGACGACACTCGCCAGAGCTCCAATGGTCCCCGAACACGAACACCTCCGACTTACGTTATCA
>NZ_CFKYFN010000051.1:0-38680 GCF_985060555.1 Odoribacter sp.
CGACCTGTTACACGAGGATCTGTCACTTCTGAAAAATAATTAGAGGTATTCATTTTGCAATGATAAACTTTTTAGAGGAATTTTGGTGCGGTCGCCCTGGAGCGGCTTTGATGATGAAGCTGTTTTTCTGTGAAAGAATGAGGGCGTTAACGTTTTCACTTTCCCGAAATTACACAAATCTTCCCTTCGTGTTTGAAATTTAACAAAATGAATTATTTTTGATATTATGCGCTACCTTTGTTCGTACAAACGAAACACACACTACTGACAATTTATATACAACTGACCCATGAAACCCGCCTTCGGGCGGGCTTCTGATTTAACCTATATCTTATGAAAGCAAAAGACGTTTTGACAGAATTGAAAAGGCGGTTTCCCAACGAACCGGAATACCACCAGGCAGTAGAAGAGGTATTGAATACCATCGAAGATACCTATAATCGGAATATCGAGTTTGAAAAAAGCAATTTGATCGAGCGGCTCTGTATTCCCGATCGGATTTTCTCGTTTCGGGTGACCTGGACAGATGATCAGGGAAATGTGCATACCAACATGGGCTACCGCATCCAGCACAACAATGCTATAGGTCCTTACAAAGGAGGAATCCGTTTCCATTCCTCCGTGAATTTATCTATTTTAAAATTCCTGGCTTTCGAGCAGACCTTTAAAAATTCACTGACTACTTTACCGATGGGAGGGGCTAAAGGTGGTTCGGATTTTAATCCGAAAGGAAAATCGAATGCCGAGATTATGCGTTTTTGTCAGGCCTATATTTTGGAGTTATGGCGCAATATCGGACCCGGTACGGATATTCCGGCAGGGGATATCGGTGTCGGTGGCCGGGAGGTTAATTATATGTACGGAATGTATAAAAAACTGGCGAGGGAAAATAGCGGAACTTTTACGGGCAAAGGCCTGGAATCCGGTGGTTCTCTGATCCGTCCCGAAGCTACCGGTTATGGGAATGTATATTTCCTGTTGGAGATGCTGAAGACCCGGAATATAGAGCTGAAGGGCAAGACCGTAGCCGTCTCGGGGGCGGGAAATGTGGCCCTTTACACGGTACAGAAACTGAACGAGCTCGGCGCAAAGGTGGTGACTCTGTCGGATAGCAGCGGTTATATTTACGATCCCGAAGGGATCGGTGCTGGAAAGTTGGAATATATGATGGAGTTAAAATTGTTCTACCGGGGAAGGGTGAAGGAATATGCCGATAAGTACGGTTGTAAATACGTGGCCGGAGGTCGGCCGTGGGGGGAGAAATGTGATATCGCTATGCCCAGTGCCACTCAGAATGAACTGAACGGTGACGAAGCCCGTACTTTAGTTGCCAACGGTTGTGTGGCGGTGTCCGAAGGGGCGAACATGCCCTCTACACCCGAAGCGATTCAGGTCTTTCTCGAAAATAAATTGTTGTATGTTCCCGGTAAAGCCGCCAACGCCGGCGGAGTGGCCACTTCGGGTCTCGAGATGTGTCAGAATGCACAGAAAATCAGCTGGACACGCGAAGAAGTCGATCAGAAACTAAAGGAGATCATGCAGTCTATCCATGCGCAGTGTGTGAAATACGGTACCCAGCCCGATGGTTACGTCAACTATGTCAAAGGAGCTAACGTGGCCGGTTTTATCAAAGTAGCCCGCGCGATAATGGACCAAGGCATTTTATAAAAGGTATAAATTCATCATAAGAACGTAAGTATAATTTTTTCTTTCTATTCCGATTTCGGTTTTTATACCGGAAGACCGGTTCGCCTGGACCGGTCCGTTAAGGCTTTCCTTCACTGACCGGCGGAACTCCTCGCAAGCTCGTCAGACACCACCGGTCGGGCGTTCGGAAACCCTAACCGGATCCTCGTTCCCGCTCCAATGGTCTTCCGGTATAAAACCCTCCATCTCACGGCAGAGCTAACCGGCAAAGAAAATACAACCAGAAATTTGCAGCAGCAGGAAGACGGACCGTCCGGCTTATTTCCAGGGAGAATAATCTTTCTTAAATCAAGACTAATCTGCAATTCAGTGATAACGTAAGTCGGAGGTGATCGGGATTGGCGACCATTGGAGCTCTGGCGAGTGTCGTCTTGCTTTTTCTGAACGCCCGACCGGTGGTGTCTGACGAGCGTAGTGAGGAGTTCCGCCGGTCAGTGATAGAAAAAGTTAGACGACCGACAGAAGCGACCGGGTCACCAATTCCGATCACCGGAGACGAATAAGTACCGAATAATTCTACCGTTTTTTGGTTACGACGGTTTAGACATAGTTTTTGAAAGCGTTGTAACTATGTAAACGGTACGCTTTAATTCGGTTTATGATACCATGTTCCGCTCCTGACCGGTGGCCTTAAAAAAGGATTCGCAGGGTCCGGAAGACTTTATGGATTTTACAAATTGCTTTCTTGTTTCCCCGCCAACTGTCCGCAGGCGGCGTCGATGTCTTTCCCTTTGCTGCGGCGTACGTTGACCACCATGTTACATCCTTCCAGAAACCGGATGAAGGCATCCCGGTTTTTGTCCGGACTGTGTTGAAAACCAGAACCTTCCACATTGTTGTATTCGATGATATTGATCTTGATCGGGAATTGGCGGCAATAGAGGGCCAAAGCTTTTGCATCTTCGAGGCTGTCGTTGATATCTTTCAGAAGCAAATACTCGAAAGTCGGACGGGTTCCTGTTTTTTCGACGAAATATTTCAGGCTTCCTGCAATCTCACTCAAAGGATAGGCTTTATTCACCGGCATAAGGAAAGTGCGGGTGGTTTCTTTCGCTGCATGTAGCGAAAGCGCCAGATTAAAACGCACTCCATCGTCTGCCAATTGCCTGATTTTTTCCGGGATACCGGCTGTAGATACCGTAATCCGGTAGGGTGACATGGCTAATCCGTCCTGGGCCGTAATCCGTTCTATCGCTCTGAGGACCTGCTCGTAATTCAGTAAAGGTTCGCCCATTCCCATGAAAACGATATTGCTCAATGGTTGCCCCTGGGCTTCCGCTGCCTGCTGTGCACGGACCACCTGTTCGAAAATTTCGCCGGCCGTTAAATTACGTTTAAAACCCAGGGTACCGGTTGCACAGAATTTGCACCCCAGCTGACAACCCACTTGTGAAGATACACAGACCGTGAATTTTTGATTTCCGGGAATCAGTACGCTCTCGACGATTTCGCCGTCGGTCAGCCGCCAGGCTGTTTTTTCGGTGCCGTCGCTGGCTGTCTGCACCTGCTGCGGAAAGAGGGAATCGAAGAAATAATGCCGGCTTAATAATTCCCGGGTAGCCTTCGATAAGTTGCTCATCTCTGCGAAATCCGTCACCCCTCTTTGCCAGATCCATTGCCAGATCTGTTTTGCACGGAAAGCCTTCTCGCCTTGTGCGGTTAAAAAGTCGCTTAAATCCCGTAAAGATTCTTCTCTGATATTTTTTTTGTTACTTGTATCGGCCATAATCTCGTTATTATATAAAATCAAAATCTCTCACCTCACAAAGGTATCGTATTTTGCTATATTCTTCTCCTTCAGCCTTCCAAATCTTTTCTTCCTGTTCTTTTTTCTGTCCCGGTTTTTTCTTTTCCTCTCTCCTGTTAAAATAAAGTGAAAATCAGATAAAGAACGGATTTAATTATATATTTGCACTTATCTTAGCTTGAAAGTTATAATAACTTAGGAAAAAGGTTATTTTTCGTTAAGAAATTTAAGTTGGGATAGTGTGGTAGTTATAATTTAAAACAAATACTATAGAATAAAACACATGAAGAAACTATTGATTATTGCTCTTGCTCTGCTTTCGGTGTCTATTGTCAGGGCTGATGAAGGAATGTGGTTGTTGTCGAAATTAAAACCACTGAACATTGAGAAAATGCAACAGATGGGATTTAAACTGACTGCAGAAGATATCTACGATGTCAATAAACCCGGTATCAAAGATGCTATCGTCGGTTTAGGCAATGCCGGCCGTCCTTTCCGTCATTTTTGTTCGGGAGAGATTATTTCTCCCAATGGGTTGATGCTGACCAATCATCACTGTGGTTTCAGTGCTATCCAATCTCATTCTTCTGTCGAGCACGACTATCTGGCCGATGGTTTCTGGGCTTACAAAATGGAAGATGAGCTCACCAATCCCGGCGTGACCGCTTCTATTCTGGAACGGATGGAAGACGTAACCGACCGTATCGCTCCTTTCTTAAAAGACGATATGAGCGAAATGGACCGCGGCGCTATCATCGACAGTATATCTGCAGTGATTGTGAAGGAAGCTGTGGCTGGAACGAAATTAAGCGGACAGGTTCAGCCGATGTTCGAAGGAAACCAATTCTTCCTGTTCCTTTACACCATCTACAAAGACGTACGTTTGGTAGGTGCCCCTCCTCAGAGCATGGGAAAATTCGGTGGAGATACCGATAACTGGATGTGGCCCCGTCATACTGCCGACTTTTCTATGTTCCGTATTTACACCGCTCCTGACGGTAGCCCTGCCGAATACTCCAAAGATAATGTACCCTTAAAACCCAAACATTACCTGCCCGTATCTGCAAAAGGCGTGAAAGACGGTGATTTTGCCATGATTATGGGATTCCCCGGAACTACCGACCGCTATACCACCAGTTTCGGATTACAGAATACGATGGATGTAACCAACGATATCCGTTACAAAGTACGTACGGTAAAATTGGAGGTTATGCGCGAAGAAATGGCTAAGAGTCCGAAAACCCGGATTCAATATGCTTCTAAATATGCCAGTTGTGCCAACTACTGGAAATATTCCTTCGAGCAGAATAAAGCGCTCAAAAACCTGAACACCAAAGGCAACAAAGAAGCCATCGAAAGAGAGTTTACCGCTTGGGTAAATGCCGATCCGGCCCGCAAAGCCACTTACGGCGAAGTGCTGCCGATGATTCGCCAGGGATACGAAGATATTAAAGAATATTCCGTAGCTACGGCTTATGCGCAGGAAGCCCTGGCCGGACCCGAAGCTCATTTGTTCGCTTACCGTAGCGGAAGAATGATCGAAGATCTTTGTGATAAAGAAATCCCCGCCGGAGAAAAAACAGAGATTAAAGAAGCTTTGAAAGATATGGCTAAAGCTTTTTTCAAAGACTATAATGCCGATCTCGATACAAAATTATTCGCTGCATTGTTTAAAATATACAACGACAATGTCGATCCCGATCTTTACCCCGAAGTTATCGATCTGGTCAACAAAAAATACAAAGGCAATTACGATAAGTTCGCTGCCGGATTGCAGCAGAAATCCATCTTCATGGACGAAGCTGCTTTCAACGCATTTCTCGACAAACCCGATTGTAAACAATTGGCCAAAGACCCGGTATATATTGCCGGTAAATCTTTCTATGAGATTTGGATCAAACTGACCGCCTACAGTGGTGAAATGCAGGAAAAAATTTCCAAAGGAGACCGTCTTTTCGTGAGGGGATTGATGGAAATGCAGCCCGATAAAGCCTGGGCTCCCAATGCCAATTCTACGATTCGCCTGACCTATGGTAAAGTAGGTAGCTACAAACCGCGGGATGCTGTTTTCTATGATTACTACACCACCCTTACCGGTGTGATCGAAAAAGAAGGGCCCAAAGGTGGGGAGTTCGAAGTACCCGACCGGCTGAAAGAACTGTATGCTCAGCAGGATTTCGCTCCTTACGGGACCGATAAGTTGAGTGTCAACTTCATCACAGATAACGACATCACCGGAGGTAACAGCGGTTCCGGTGTCATCAACGCCGAAGGACATCTGATCGGTACTGCCTTCGACGGTAACTCCGAAGCCATGTCCGGAGACATCGATTTTGAAGAAAATCTGCAACGGTGTATCAATCTCGACACTCGTTATTTCCTCTGGATTGTAGATAAATATGCCGGAGCTAAGAACCTGATCAACGAGATGACTATTATAAAATAATCAAAAACTAACTACTATGAAAAATTTAGATTGGGGTAAATTGTCCTTTGGATATTCCAAGACGGATTACAACGTACGTTGTTATTATAAGGACGGCAAATGGAGTGCTCCTGAAGTCAGCGACTCTGAAATGCTGAATATTCATATGGCTTCTACCTGTTTGCATTACGGACAGGAAGCATTCGAAGGTATGAAAGCCTTCCGGGGTAAAGATGGAAAAATCCGTCTCTTCCGTTGTGAAGAAAATGCAAAACGTATGCTTAGTTCTGCCGAATACGTAATGATGCAGGCTCCTTCGATCGAACTGTTCGAAGAAGCTGTCGTCAAAGCCATCGAGTTGAACAAAGAATACGTTCCGCCTTACGAATCGGGGGCCAGCTTATATATCCGTCCCTTGTTGATCGGTGTCGGACCGCAGATGGGAGTTGCTCCGGCTAAAGAATATATTTTCGTTGTATTTGTAGCTCCTGTAGGACCTTATTTCAAAGCCGGTTTCAAACCGACCAAAGTCATGCTCGAACGCCGTTACGACCGTGCTGCTCCCAATGGCACCGGACACATCAAAGTAGGAGGTAATTACGCTGCAGGAATGAGATCCGGCGAAGTAGCCCATCAGAAAGGCTATTCGACCGCCATCTTCCTCGATTCCAAAGAGAAGAAATACATCGACGAATGTGGCCCGGCCAATTTCTTCGGTATTAAAAACGGTTCATATATCACTCCGTTCTCTCACACCATCCTGCCTTCTATCACCAACGCCAGCCTGATGGTATTGGCCGAAGACATGGGATTGAAAGTAGAACGCCGGCTTATTCCCGTAGAAGAACTCGAGACTTTCGAAGAAGCCGGAGCTTGCGGTACGGCTGCTGTCATCAGTCCTATCGGACAGATCGATGATCTCGAAAACAACAAGAGCATCGTTTTCGGTAAGCCCGATGTTCCTGGTGAATGGTGTACCAAATTGTACAACCGTTTGAGAGCTATTCAATACGGAGACGAACCGGACAAATTCGGTTGGGTAAAAGTATTGAATTTCTAAAAACAGATTTTTAGGGATAATTGAATCAACTCGGAGAAAGTGCCTGATCGGTTCAGGCACTTTCTTTCTTTTGGGAACTCCGGGACGGACCTTTCGTCCCCAATGGGGGAGGACGGGAGTTCATAACTACTCCTTCGGCGTTTAAAGTAGTATATCGGGTTGCTGGAGCCTGCGGATATATATTTTTTTGAAACTTTCTTTATCAAACATTGGCAAATCTACGAAATTTTCGTAGATTTGCGAATAAATCGTAGTTTGATGTGCCTTATGGAAAAATTGACTTTTCAGGAAGAAGAAATCATGCTTATTATCTGGCAGGTAAAAGAAGGAGTGATTAAAGATTTTTTGAATTGCATGGAAGAGCCTCGTCCGCCTTATACGACGGTGGCTTCTATCGTGAAAAATCTGGAGAAAAAAGGATATGTACAGGCCAAACGTTATGGGAACACCTATGTTTATTCGCCTTCGATCGATGAAGGGGAATACAAAACGAAATTTCTTTCCGGCGTCGTACAGAATTATTTCGAGAATTCATATAAAGAGATGGTAACTTTTTTTGCCCGGAAACAGAAGATCTCGGCCAAAGAGTTAGAAGAAATTATCCGTTTAATTGAAAAAGAATAGGAGCTATGGAAGATTTTCAAATTTATATATTACAGGTAAATGCGGGTTTAGTGGTATTCTATCTTTTATATCGGATGTTGTTTTCCAGGGATACTTTTTTAAGAATCCGGCGTTTATTTCTTTTTTCCATCGTTATACTGGCTTTTGTATATCCCCTGATTTCGTTGGCATCCTGGTTGGAGCAAGGTAATGCCTTGCCCGGGATGGTTGTCGGGTATGCCGAAATGCTGGCGGTGGTTACTCCTGTGGCTCCGCAACCTGCCGCAGAACAATCGCTTTTCACCTGGCAGCGGTTCCTGATCTGGATTTGGAGTGGGGGAAGTCTTGTGCTGACACTCCGTATGGCGGTCCAGTTGGCTGGTATCTGTCGATTCGCTTATCAGGGTAAAAAACAGAGCTGTCATCATGTTCCGGTCATTGCTTTGCCGAAGATTACAGCTCCTTTCTCTTTCTTCGGTTGGATTTTTGTCAATCCGGCCCATTACGAAGAGCGGGAACTTCATGAGATTATCGTACACGAGTCTGCTCATGTCCGCCAATGGCATTCATTGGATATGTTACTCGGGGAGATACTTTGTATCTTTTTCTGGTTCAATCCGGTTGTCTGGCTTTTACGTAAAGAAATCAGGCAGAATCTGGAATTTTTAGCAGATGAGCAAGTGGTAAATTCCGGTTACAACCGCAAAAATTATCAATATCACTTGCTTCGCCTGTCCCATCAATCGACTGCAGTACCTATAGTTAATAATTTCAATGTTTCTCAATTAAAAAAACGAATTATTATGATGAATAAGAAAAAAACATCCAGAATCGGCTTGTTGAAATATGCCTTTTTACTTCCGGTAACCGGCTTATTGATTCTGGCTGGAAATGCACGAGCCGTAACCGATCTGGCCTCCCATACACTGATACAGGCCGGCGGGGAAACTTCCTTATACAAAGGCCGGGTAGTGGACGAACAAGGTAATCCCCTGCAAGGGGCCACGGTCATTATCAAAGGGACCTCACTGGGGGCTTCCACTGATCAGGATGGAGAATTCTCTATCCAGGCCGGGAAGGGAGATACGCTTTATTTTTCATATGTAGGCAAACGGACTGCAGAGGTGATTTGTGGGGATAAAGCTAATCTGAAAGAGGTGGTTTTACCTAAGCAACCGGTAGAGCTCGAGGGAATGGTAGTTGTCGGATATGCGAAAGCTGGCCAGAATGCAACATCTAAGGAGGGAGAAATTTTCACGGCTGTCGAGGAAATGCCGGTATTCAAAGAAGGAAATGTGCTGGCTTATATGGCACGGATGGTCAAATATCCTGTCCGGGCTCAGGAGAAAGGAATTCAGGGTAAAGTGATTGTTTCTTTCGTAATCGATAAAGCGGGTAGAGTGACCGATCCTCAGGTTGTAAGAAGTGTAGATCAGGATCTGGACCGGGAAGCCCTGAGAGTTGTCAAGGCATTACCCGATTGGATTCCCGGCAAACAGAGAGGCGTGGCTGTAGATGTGTTCTATACGCTTCCGATCGAATTCCGCTTGCAGAGCGATGCAGAAACTCCTGCCGTTTCGGGAAAAGCGGATGAACAGGTGTGACCGGCCTTTTAACAGTAAAAACAACGGCCGATAAATCGGAGTTGTGCAGTCTTCCCCATCGCTGATTAGTAAAACCTTCGGTCCTGATAAATGAATATAAATCAGAACCGAAGGTTCACCGATCCTTCCCTTAGGGGGGATTATTTCGTATTGATAATCACTTCTGCATTCGGGTAATACCCCACCTCTTTTTCAATCGGGCTAATCGGACGGATTTGCAGGATCTCACTGGGATCAATATCGAAACGGTCGGCCAGGCGTCCGTCGATAACCAGAAGAGGTTCTTTCATTTTTTCGAGATTGTATTTGTATTCCTGGCTATTGTATTTAAAAGTGAGTACGCCATTCTGAAAGCTCACAAATTCTCCTAACCGATCTCTCGACGTGATGAATAAATAGGATTTTTTGACATCTTCTTTCGATGGGATGATGTTGACATTCAAAATCTTATCCGGCATTTGTACGTTGTCTTTAGGGGCTTGTTGCCCATCGATGATGTAAGTCATATCCGAATTCTGGGAGTCGATTTTAATTTTTGTTTTTCCGTTTTCTTCCGTGATTTGTACCGAGTTACTGCTCATACCTGTACCGTTGCCGAACGATTGGAAAAATTTTTCAACCTTTTGCCGGTGATTGCCGTTTTTGAAAAATTCTTCGAAATCTTCATCCGTCATGCCCTCCCCCGGATTAAAAAATTCGTCCGGTAGGAAATGACCGAATGGAAAACCGCCGGGCATATTGTTCGTGGTGGTCGAATCACCGGGCATGCCGAAAAAATCGCCGAATAACGATCCGCTTCCCATGTGATTGTGCAGATTTTCCATCATCTGCCGGATATGCTGTGAAATAGCTCCGGGATTCATATCCGGGAAATCGTTAAAGTGTTTATACGACTCATAGGTGTCGGCATTGGAACTCAAGGCAGCCAGGGAGTTCAGGCCTTTCAGATTCAGCGCTCTCGACAGCAGGGCGATTTTATCCAGTTGAATGTCTCCCCGGAGTTCGATGATATCCACCTGTTGTGGGTTTTGGTTCCAGACCACCAGGTCGGTCACTTGTCCGTTTTTGTTGTGCGTGTAGATCAGTTGCTTTCCGAACTCGTCGTTCCGGCTTTTGATCAGTTTGTATTTTTCCGGTTTATCCAGTATTTCCCGGAACTGGCCGATCGCTTTTTCGCTCAGGGAGGGATCGGTCTGATTCAAATCCAGATTGAGAATATTCACCTCTTCCAGTTTTTGCAGGAGTTCGTTTGCCTCGGGCGGAAGATTATTCCGTTGATAAAGTCCGTAAAGGCTTTTGTCCAGCTGGGTGACCGTCACGCCGTTTTTCTCATGGTATTTGGACATGAGCTTAGATAATTGTGCATTTGCCGCGAAAGGCAAAACAGATACAATCGACAAAATAATAAATATTCTTCTCATGGCTATCTTGTTTTATAATTATACTTTTTATTCTATCGCTATAATCAGGTTATGATCTTCGTAAAGCACTCTTTGTACCGGTGTTTTTTCATCTTCCAGGGCATTTCCCAGGACGCGCAGTGCATTTTCGAAGCGTTCTTTCTTCAGGTTATCCGACAGTTGTATACCCGGACGGGGTGTCGTTGTGAAGGTCTCCCTGAATGAAAGGATCAGCACGGCCATCGCTGCAATACTCCCGGCCGTAATCCAGAGCTGTCTGATTTTGCGTTGCCGTTTTTGCCGGATATTCCGCTGTAATTTTTCATTCAGGCCTTCC
Source organism: Odoribacter sp. (assembly GCF_985060555.1). Lineage (NCBI taxonomy): Bacteria > Pseudomonadati > Bacteroidota > Bacteroidia > Bacteroidales > Odoribacteraceae > Odoribacter > Odoribacter sp. Next base: position 10,884 of record NZ_CFKYFN010000051.1, read on the forward strand.
GGTATTTCCATCGGATCGCGAAGCCCCAAAATCGGTTCTCCCGGGAGTTCTCCCCGTTGCCAGGCAGACCTCAACTCCCGCTCTTCCGCTAAAGTTGTCTCCCCTTTGTAATATCGTTTCAGTACTTCTTCCATATATTCTATCTGTCATCTTTCATTTCGCATCATTTCTTTTACCTTCGACCGTCCGCGTGAGAGCAACACCCGGATGTGGTTGGCGGTTAGTCCTGTGATCTGTTCGATTTCTTCAAATTCCAGTTCTTCTATTTCCCGCAGGATGAGCACCTCCCGTTGATTTTCCGGCAGAGTGTCGATGATTTGCCGGAGAAGGCTCACGGTGTCCTTGGTTTCGATTTCCTGCAAGGGATTGCTTGTATAATCTTCGTTTTGTGCCAGCTCTTCCCCGCCGTACACCGGTTTTTGTTTTTTTATCCAGTCGAGGCACAAGTTGCGGGTCACCTTCAATGCCCAGGCCCGGGGATTTTGCACTCCTTTCAGCTCTCTACGTGTATTCCAGAGTTTAATCATAACCTCCTGAGTGATGTCTGCAGCATCTGTCGGATTGCTGAGAATATGCTGTGCATAGGCATAGATATTCTTGGTCAGAGGCAGGATCATATGGTTAAATTCTTTTTCTGTCATCATTAGTAAGACGGATGCAGGCTGATTTTATTACAAAGGAACGGTTTTTTCTTCGTTAAAGTATGTTAGAGAACGTTTTTCTTGCCGTTTCTTTATCGCCTTCGATGCGCAGGTTACGTCCTTTAATAATCACATCTTCGCCGGGAGTGAGTAAGGTATTCACTTTTTGGGTTCACTTCAAATACAATAATGATACAAAATTAAATATCTTGTCGCCCACGATTGAATAATAATATTCATTTTACCTTCAGCTTCAGGTAAAAGCCTGAGGAAGGTAGTTCTTTGCCATATAGTAAATAGGTAGTTATCATGTAGTTAATATGTATCAACTCCAATTCAATTCCAATTATTCTCCAATTTAATACCAATTTTAATCGGTGTTAAATTGAAAATAAATTGGAAATTTAAACTTTTTTTATTATATTACAAACCTCGAAACTAAATATAAACATCATGGCAAGAGTAATTTCTTCAGGGCTCGGGCATATTTCCGGACGCATAGGCGACCATATCTTTTATGCTGTGGGAGATAAAAGATACGTACGCCGCGCTCCTGTTAAAGTCAGTAATCCCCGTTCGCCGGCCCAATGTTTACAGCGGTGGCGGCAGGTGTGTGTGCAAACGCTGTTCCGGTCGGTCAAGGGGACTTTATTTCAGCGTGCTGCCGACGAGGCTGCTGTCCGGTTGGGAAAACGATCGGGATACCATCTTTTTTTGAGCCGGAATATCAATGCTTTCGGAGAGGGTGACCGGGTCGACTATGCCAAATTGAGTTTTGGAGGTGCTTGTTTACAATTGCCCGATGGGTTTACCTGTGTACAGAACGAAGCGGGGCATTGGGAGTTGGCCTGGCAGGCGGGGATCCCCATGGCGACGGCAGCGCCGGACGACCGTTTGATAGTTGCCGCTATCTGCCCGGACGAACCTTATCGGTTAATTGTGTTGGAAAATATCTGCGCGCTCAGAAAAGATGGACGGGCAGAAGGTGAATGGCCGGCAAGCGGGAAGGAATTGCATTTATATTGTCTGTTTTGCTCTGCATCCGGAGAAACTTTTTCGCCGGATTGCTATTTCAGATTGAACCGGTAAATACAATGAAATTATGGCAGTTTTTGAATCGGGTTTATTCAGCAGGCTGAGCGGGTCCTTCGGAAATGTTACGATGTACCGGCTTGGAGATTCTAATGTGGTAAAAGGAAAAAGATGGGCACGGGATGCCCGTACTCCGTTGCAATTGATACACCGGGCTAAATGGAAAGTCTTGGGTCTCCTGGCTATGAGAATGAAAAAAGTGCTTGAATTGGGTTTTCCCGGTAGGGAAGCCAGAGGAAGGGTAAACGGTTTTATGAGCCGGAATCTACCTTGTATGACTTGTGACGAAGGGTTGAACGTCTCCGTCGATTATAGTAAACTGAAAGTTTCGGCCGGCGAGCTACAGGCTCCGGAAGTCACTGCCCAATGGGCAGATTCGGGCGGAATTTTGATCTTCAAACAAAAACGGCAACCGCTGAAACCTCTGATGTACGATGACGACCGGCTTTATGTTTTTCTCTGGAATCCGGAAGTGCTGCGGACAAACCTGCTGCCTTTACACCAAAGAAAAGAAACGGCGGAAGTATGCTTTACACTTTCGGAAGAATGGAAGAATACTTCTTTTCATATATACGCTTTCGCCGTAAATGCACGTGCCACGAAGGCGTCGGAAACACTTTGGCTGGGAAACTTTCACGAGAATAAAGAATGATATTTATATACATGTTTACACTTACAAACATAGGTATATTTTTTCTTTCTATTCCGATTCCGGGTTTTATACCGTCAGACCGGGGCGCCTGGAACGGTCCGGTAAGGTTTTCCTTCACTGACCGACAGAAGCGACCGGCTCGTCAATTCCGATCACCGAAGACAAATTAGTAGCGAAATAAACCTGCATTAGTACCAAAATCTATACATAAATTATTCGTATTTTTCGAAAAAACATCTTAGTGCGAGTTATATTTTCTTATTTCCTCGTTCAATCGTTTGAGGTAATTCACCAAGTCATCAAATGGTATAGACTTACCATAAATCATGTGCAGCTGCATATTCTCATAATCGGCTTACCCTTGTTCAATAACAGAAGCAGGTGGAATTATATTGAGCGTCGCAGGATAAAGTGTGTCATGGTCGAAACCACGCAAACCTATGAATGTGCGGCGATGTTCCACTACTTGACGGTAAAGCTCTGCATCATTGATGGCACGCCCGGCGATTGAAGTTTTCAACATCTGCCCGATGTCGTACATGTGTCGCGACATACGCTCAACTCCGATTAAATTCTTTGACTTAGCGAACGCCTCATGAAGCAGGAATATCTTTTCAAGAAAAGTGTGTTCGGGAAGTACGGCACGTACCATGAACTTCTGTTCGGTAAAAGGGGCTTTCGGATATACCTGGTCTATCATTGAATCGAATGCAATCCCACTTACAGGTTCACTCATTAGTCTACCGCTTACTTCTACTTTTACCTTTGGCAGAATATTACACATGTTTATATTTGATAAATGTGTATATTTGCACCAACTATATTGGTAAAATGTGATTGATGGACAAAAAAACGGATATATGGAGATAAAAAGGGATATAACGGCTGCATTGCTCGAATGGGAACAGCGGCCGGAGCGCAAGCCACTTATCATCCAAGGCGCACGTCAGATAGGTAAAACATGGATCATGCGGAAGTTCGGAGAAGAATATTTCGACCACGTTGCCTATTTTAATTTCGATGCATCGGAAGAACTGTGTCGGGAGTTCGAGAATACGAAAAATCCCGAAAGACTGATCGATATTCTCCGCCTTTATACGGAATATCCCATCGAGCCGGGGCGGACGTTGATCATCTTCGATGAGATCCAGCAGAGCAACAAGGCACTCAATAGTTTAAAGTATTTCTGCGAGGAGGCTCCCGAATATCATATTCTTGCGGCAGGATCGCTCTTGGGCGTATCTCTTTCGCAGGGAGATTCGTTTCCTGTAGGTAAAGTGGAATTCCTGAAAATGTATCCGGTTACATTCCGGGAGTTTCTGCGTGCCGATACGCCTCGGATGTACGAATATCTGGAGAACCTGACGGAGATCGCGCCGTTGCCGGAGATCGTCATGGGATGTGTCGCAGAGGCATACCGTCGCTATCAGGTTTGCGGAGGGATGCCGGCGGCAGTTGCTGCTATGCTCGACAAACGCGGCGTACAGGAGATCGAGGAGATTCAAAAAGCGATTCTGACGGCATATGCGCTGGATTTTGCCAAACACGCTCCGGGTAAAGACATTCCGCGTATTGCCGCCATTTGGAATTCCATACCGTCGCAGTTGGCGAAAGAAAACCGAAAATTCGTCTACAAGTTGGTCAAAACCGGGGCGCGGGCACGGGAATATGAAGACGGGCTGTTGTGGTTGGAGCATGCCGGGATGATCTATCGTATTTACTGCTCTTCCAAGCCCGGTTTACCGTTGAGCGCATACGACGACCTTTCGGCGTTCAAGATCTACCTGTGCGATGGGGGATTGTTGCGTGTTATGGCTCAGCTTCCGGCCGAGGTTCTCTGGTCGGAGAATTCGCTTTATACGGAGTTCAAAGGGGCAATGGCTGAAAATATGGTATTGCAGTCCCTCGCAGCCCATTTCGGCGTAATGCCGCGATATTGGATGTCGGAAGCTACCGCCGAGGTGGACTTCCTGTTGCAGGACAACACCTCTCTGTTTCCGGTCGAGGTTAAGTCCGGCACTCGTTTGGGTGGGAAGAGCCTCGGTATTTACATCGACCGCTTCTCGCCGGAACTGGCACTGCGTTACTCCATGAACAACCTGAAAAGGGATGGTGCGATTCTCAATATTCCCGTATTCCTCGCGGATTGGACGAAAAGGTGGATAAAAATATAATATTAGAATCGATACAACAAGACTTATGAAAACATTGGAAATTGATATGGAAAATTGCTTCGGAATATCAAAGTTCGAACATAAATTCGATTTCGCCGATGATACCTGCGTATTGATTTATGCACCCAATGGAATGATGAAAAGTTCATTTGCCCGTACATTTGAGTGTATTTCAAAAGATGATAAGAAATCGGTTCCATGTGACCGAATATATCCGCAAAGAAAAACCAATTGCACTGTTAAATGCGATGGGAAATCTATTGATCCAAAGTCAATTTTCGTTGCGAATGCTGAATCCGACATTGCTACAGATAATAGAATAACGACATTTTTGGCAAGTAAAGAACTGAAAGAACGATATGATAGTATTTACCAAGAACTTGACAAAGTAAAAAATGATTTTTTAGCAAAACTTAAAAGTATATCGAAGAGTACCGATTGCGAAAGCGAGGTTGTCTCGACTTTTCGAACAGGAGAAACAGATACTCTGTTTTCATGCCTTCTCTCTATTGAGGAGGATATTCGTAAAGCCCGGTACTTTTATGATTTCAGATATAACGATGTCTTCGATAAAAAAGGTAATGTCAAGAAGTTCTTAGACAAACACAAAGATTTGATTCAACAATATTTCACGGATTATCAAAAGTTATTAAGTCGTTCCAGATTCTTCAAAACGAATCGTGAGGGCGTATCGTTTGGTACATATCAGGCGACGGTTCTGCGGGAATCGGTAGCTGATGAAGCTTTCTTTGCTGCCAAACATAGAATAAAATTAAGTTCCGGAGTGGAAATAACATCCGCAGGACAATTACAGGAAATCATCAATGCAGAGATTACAAAAGTTATCAGCGACGATAAACTAAAATCTACATTCGAAAAAATAGATAAGGCGATCGGTAATAACAGTGAATTGAGGGCCTTTAAGGCTGTATTGGAAAAAGATAACACGATCATCCCGCTATTGATGGATTATAATGAGTTCAAGAAACAGGTATGGTATGGATTTATTCACAGATTGTGCGATGATGCTATTGCCTTAATCAATTTCTATAAAACCAAAACAGAAATATTAAACGATTTAATTGCCAAAGCTCAACAAGAGAGCCGTACATGGGAGACGATTATAGATATATACAACAAAAGATTTAGTGTTCCTTTTACCGTAGAGATTAAAAATAAAGCGGATGTTATACTCAAGCAAGATACGGCAAATCTCATATTCAAATACAAAGATGAACGGGCTGAAGAGCCGATCGAGCAACCCAAAGAAACTCTGTTGAAAATTTTGAGTAGAGGAGAATGCCGGGCGTTTTACACATTGCAAATATTATTTGAAATAGAAGCTCGTAAACATTATGCAGAAGATAGTTTGCTGATTCTCGACGACATTGCAGACTCTTTTGATTATAAAAATAAGTATGCCATTATAGAGTATCTTGCCGATGTATGTAAGGATAATAGATTCAAAATAATCCTGCTGACCCACAATTTCGATTTTTATAGAACGGTCGCATCCCGACTCGGTCTGAAAAAATCCGTATTTATGGCTATACACGATACAAGCGGAGATATAAAATGCAAAATAGGACAATATAGGAAAGATGTTTTTCAGCACTTTTCAAAACGAGCGAATAAGAAAAGAGTATTCATTGGGTTATTGCCTTTTGTAAGAAATATCATTGAATATTCTAAAGGTGAACAATCGGATGAATACAAGTGCTTGACAAATTGTTTGCATATTAAGGCAGGATCGGGAACTATTTCCTCAGATACAATCTGTCGGCTATATAAAACCTATATTCATAATTGCCAGAATCTCGTTATTGATTTTGGTGCGACTTTAATTACAGACCTGATACTGCAAGAAGCTGATGTAATCGTTAATGAAAATCCTTTGATTGACGAAATATTATTGGAAAACAAATTAGTTTTATCCATCGCTATCCGATTACGGGCGGAACAGTTGATATTGAAGCTGATAAATGACATTGACACAGATGAAATTTTGTCGAATCAGACACGGGAGTTGATCGACAAATACAAACAATCGGATGCTCCGAATCCTGAAATATTATCAATTTTCGATAAAGTAAGCCTGATGACTCCGGAAAATATCCATGTAAATGCGTTCATGTATGAGCCGCTGATCGATATGTCTGTAATGCACCTCATTAAATTATATAATGACATAAAGTGTCACATGGCAGACTGATATTTATTTGTCAACCATTTTTGTAAAATAGTAAACCATTACATTTCAAATATGTGTTCTAAACACCGGAGTCCAGCCGCAATATTAGCCGGAAAATATGAATGTCAATAAATTTTTTATTTTGATTTATTTATTGATAAATAAAAAATATTCAGTATTGTGACATTGTTATGAATAAAATTTGAGGGTAGAACAATTAGAGTACAAAATGTTATCGCATGGCATTAAATCGAATAAGGATTTAGGTGAAATTTGTTAAAAATTGAATATAGGACAAAAATGAGGTTAAAATCCGTTTTAATCCCACGGACAGGTCGGATATAATCGAACCGGGGCGCACTTATATAGGGACATTCATTAAATATTATAAAATCAGCCAACTAATTCATACACAAACTATTGCGAATTAGTTGGCTTTTTTGTATCTTTAGGTATTCCCCCGAAAACAAGGTTTGACGGCCAAAACGGGGGAAATACCCCAACTAAGATATGGCAAAAATACGAAATATTTCCGAGATTCAGCCTACATTAGGCTTTACAGAATTTGATATTCTGGAAAAATATCGCAAGAGTTTTCATGAGAGTGAGCTTGGCAGGCTTCATTCAGTGTTCCCGTTTGAGCGTATAGCCAAAGAATCAGGTCTGTCGGAGCAACGTCTTGGACGCAAGAACATTTTCAGTCTTTGTGCAAAGATCGGTCTTATGGTGCTGAAGGCTTATACCGGTTTCTCCGACAGGCAGTTGGTGGCACATCTTCGGTCTTGACCAGTGTAACCGGAGGTTACCGATTAGCGCTTTATCGGTCGGCATCTCTTCGATGCTGATCGGTGCAATTCCCGCTTGCTGATGAATGCCTGGCTGACCGGCGGCACAATCTTTCCGGTCGGCTTTACAGTCAGAACCAGAGGTTCGCTGGCCAGAAACCGGAGAGGTTTTGCCGGTCCGGAGCCTGAATGACGCCCCTGATCAGGAACGAAGCAGACGCTAATCCCTCTCCCTGTCTCACTCCCGCTTCATCGGGAGTTGTTCCTCGTATACGGCGGGAAGGTTCTCTTCCGTGTCTTTGTCTTTTTTCTTTTTGCGGGTAAACCGTTCGTGCAGGCTCTCCATCATCAGGTAGAAATTGGGAATAAACAAGGTGCCTACGAGGGAGGTCATCAACATACCGGCAAAAACGGCGATACCGAGCGAGATCCGGCTCGAAGCTCCGGCTCCGGTCGAAATCACCAGCGGGAAAGTGCCGAGGATGAAAGCAAAAGAGGTCATCAGGATCGGGCGGAGACGTACGCGTCCGCCTTCGATCGCCGATTCTTCGGTCGACTTGCCTGCAGCCCGGTAATCCCGGGCGAATTCTACGATCAGGATGGCATTTTTCGCCGCCAGGGCAATCAGAAGCACTACTCCGATTTGGGTGTAAACGCTGATCGGAAGATTCATGACCATCACTCCGATCACTACTCCCAGCAGGGCGATAGGCAAACCCATGATCACTGCAAAAGGATCCGTCCAGCTCTCGTATTGGGCTGCCAGGATCAGGAAAGCCACCACGATGGCCAGTATAAAGATGATGGAGGTGGACGAACTCGCATTTTCTTCCTGATATGCCATAGAAGTCCATTCATAACCGAAGGAGCGTCCCACTTTCTCCCGGATCAGTTTGGCCATAATATTCAGCGCCTCTCCCGAGCTATAACCGTCTGCTGCGGCACCCGAGATCAGGGCGGATACGTAAGTGTTGTATTTCGTCAGGCTCTCTGCGCCGATCCGCGTCTCGATAGTAGTAAAGGCCGAAAGGGGAATCATGTCGCCCTTGGAGTTGCGGACATTCAATAGGCGTAGGTCGGTTACCAGAGCCCGGCTGTCGGGGGCACCCTCGACCTTCACCTGGTAAGTGCGGCCGAATTTCACAAAATTGTTGACATAGGTGGAACCGAGGTATGTGCCGATCGTATTGAACACCTCGCTTAGCGGAATCTGCATCAGCTCTACTTTGTTCCGGTCGATATTCAGGTAATACTGGGGTACACTGGCGCTGAACATCGACTGGACGGTAGAGAGACCCGGGGTCTCGTTGCCGGCGAGCATCAGTTCGTCTGTCATGCGTTGCAGTTCTTGCGGGCCGTAGCTGTTGATATCCTCCAGCATGACTTCAAACCCGCTGCTTTCGCCCAATCCCGGGATGGCCGGCGGTAAGACGGCGAAGGTTCTGGCTTCCGGTATCGCTTCATAGGCCATACCGTTGAATTGGTTCACCAGGCTTTGGGCGCTTAACTGCGGAGATTTCCGTTGGTCCCAGTTTTTGAGCATCACGAACAGCGTGGCGGCATTCGAAGCGTTTGCATTACTCATCATTGAAAAGCCGTTGATCGTGATATAGGTTTCGATGCCTTCCATTTGGTTCAGTACGGCCGACGCTTTTTGCAGGGCTGTAGCCGTCTGGCTCGACGAAGCACCGTCGGTCAGTTGCATGAAAGCGATGAAATACCCCTGGTCTTCTTCCGGGATAAAAGTACGCGGCCATTTGATAAATCCCCAGAAAGCCAGCACCGAAAGGATCAAAAAGACGATAAAAGTCATCAGCGATTTACGCATGAAGTGAGTGATCACCCAGGTATAACCATGGTTTGTCTTTTCAAAAAACCGGTTGAAAGCTTTGAAGAGAAAGAATTTGGCCGGCTGTTTGGGTTTCAGAAACAGGGCACAAAGTGCGGGGCTCAGGGTGAGGGCGTTGAACCCGCTGATTACCGTCGAGATGGCGATCGTCAGGGCGAATTGTTTGTACAACTGGCCGGTGATGCCGCCGATAAAGGCCGTGGGAATAAATACGGCCAACAGTACGAGCACAATACCCACAACAGCTCCCGACACTTCCTTCATGGCCTGGATCACCGCCTCTTTTACGGTGGGATACCGGCCGGTTTCGATCAGCCGGTAACTGTTTTCTACGATGATAATGGCGTCGTCTACTACCAGCCCGATAGCCAGTACCAGTCCGAAGAGAGTCAGCGTATTGATGGAAAATCCCAGCATCGCCATGAATGTGAAAGTCCCGACCAGCGAGACGGGAATCGTGATCAGCGGAATCAGCATCGCCCGCCAGTTTTGGAGGAAGATCAGAATAACCAGTAAAACCAGGATAAAGGCGGTGATCAGGGTTTCGTATATTCCTGAAATCGAGGCATTGATAAATTCCGTCGTATCGAGGGTCACGCTGTATTGCACCCCTTCGGGGAAATAGGAGGCCAGTTTGTCCATCTCTTTTTTCACCCGTTGTGCCACGTCCAGGGCGTTGGCTCCCGGAAGCTGATAGACGGCGATAGCTGCGACGGCTCCGCCTTTCAGGGTGGCGGTGGAGCTGTAGCTTTCACGTCCGAGCTCTATAGTGGCCAGGTCACGGATGCGAAGGTATTTGCCGTCAGGAAGGGCCTTGACGATGATATTGCCGAATTCTTCTTCATCGATCAGTAATCCTTTGGTTTCGAGGGTGTATTGGTAGGCTTCTTTGCGGACTAAGGGTTCCGATCCCACGCTGCCCGCTGTAACCTGGATATTCTGGCCCTGAATGGCCGATACGATATCCGCCGGAGTGATGCCCCGGATAGTCAGCTGATCCGGATCCAGCCAGATACGCATACTGTATTTGCCCATGCCGAACAAGCCCACATTACCTACTCCTTTTACCCGGCCCAATTCGTTGGTGATATTCAGGGCCGCATAATTAGAGAGAAAAAGAGCGTCGTATTGCGGACTATCCGAGGTCAGTGACAGAAACATCACGACGTTGGTCGATTCCTTGGTCGTAGTGACCCCGATCTGGGTCACCTCCTGCGGTAAAGTGCTCAGGGCCATGTTCACCCGGTTTTCTACGAGCACGGTGGCCATATCCAGGTCGGTTCCCACTTCGAAAGTGATGGTCAGCTGGTAGCTGCCTGTGCTCGACGAAGTCGACGACATATAAAGCATACCCTCTACGCCGTTCACTTGTTGCTCGATCGGGGTACCTACCATGTCGGCGATTGTACTGGCATTGGCTCCGGGGTAGGAGGCCCGGACAACGACTGTCGGAGGAGTGATCGTCGGATATTGTTCTACCGGCAGACCACGTAAAGATACCAGTCCTGCGATCACGATAAGGATAGACAGGACCGTAGCGAATATAGGGCGGTTAATGAAAAATGTACTGAACATAGGAATAGATTAACGTTTTGTTTTTTCTCTCACTGGTTTCACGGTCATGCCCGGACGCACATTCATCAGGGCTTCCACGACATAACGGTCGTCCGGAGTGACACCGCTGACGATCTCCCGCATGCCGTCGTTACTCAATACCCCGACTTTGACGGTTTGCTGCACCACCCGGTTGTTCTCATCCACCAGATAGACATAGCGGCCTGCCTGTCCCGTGCCGATCGAAGCCTCCGGTATCAGTAAAGCATCTTTTACCACTTTATAGGGAAGCCGGATTTTAACATACATCCCGCTTAATAATTCTTCTTTCGGATTTTCGAGAATGGCCCGTACGGTCACCGTCCCGGTTTGCAGATCGACGTTCGGCGAAGTATAGTCGAGCTCGCCTTTCCAATAACGGCTGGTGTCCGCAGCATTGATGACCGTCAGCGCCAGGGCCGAATCTTTCGATACCAGCGGATTGGTCACCGGAGGAATTTGTTCGAACTCGGCATAAGCCATATTGAAATAAGCATACATATACTTATCTTTATACATCGTAGCCAGGGTGACCGGTTGTACCGCTCCTCCGACAAAGTTCTGAAGGTCCACCAGGTTCCGGGATACCCGTCCGTCGAAAGGAGCTTTGATGTAACAATAATTCAGATTGGTCTGAGCAGTATTCAATTGTGCCCGGGCATTCTGAAGATTCGCTATCGCCGAATGGTAATCCGATTCGGCCTGGATGAAGTCGATCTCACTGATAGCCCGGCTAGGCATCGCTTCTTTCATCTTCTCGTATTGTGCCCTGGCGTAAGCCAGACGTGCCTCTGTACTCTTCATTTCGGCCTGTGCCGCTTTCAACTGATCCTGATAGGGTTGAGGTTCGATGACAAACAACAACTGGCCTGCTTTTACCGGCACTCCCGGGATATAATTCATCTTTTCCAGGAATCCCGATACCCGGGCCACCAGATTCACCGTTTGCACGGCTTCCAGATAAGCCGGATACTGATACGTATACACGACATCGTGTTGGGCAGGTCTGTTCACTAAAATCTCCGGGGCCGCTTGTCCGCTTGCGGCTTCCTGTTTCTCTTTCTTCCTGCAACCTCCCAATATCACTCCCAAACCAATCATCAGAACGATCATCTTTTTCATAACAATGATTTTTTTAATTCGCTTTTAGCCTTTAACTTTATTTTTCCACTCCTCCCCCCAGTGCCTTATACACCTGTATCATATAGAGCAGGGTTGCACTCTGCGAATTCACATACACATTTTCGTAGTTCAATACATTGCGTTGTGAGTCCAGTACATTCTGGTAATTGGTCAGTCCTTTCTTATACAGGTCCATTGCATATTCCAGTGTCAGTTTAATTTCCTGCAGAGCAAGCCGGTCTGCATCCAGTTGTTGGAGTGATTTATTATATGACGATAAGGCATCGTCTACCTCTTGCAAAGCTGTGAGCAGAGTTTGGTTATACGTATTGATCCCTTCGTCCAGTTGGATTTGGGCCTGCCGGTTAGCCTGGGCGATCTGGCGCCCGCTGAAAATCGTCCATTTGATGCTCGGGCTGATTTGCCACGTCATGTTCTCCTTCTTGAAAAATTGTTTGTAATATTCGTTACCATACCCGAAAGCACCCGTTAGGTAGAATTTCGGCCACCAGTCTGCCCGTGTTGCGCCTGCTGCAGCTGCCAGTGCATCCATCGTCCGTTCGGCCGAGCGGACATCCGGGCGCCGCCGGATCAGTTCGGCCGGGATTCCTTGCATAAGGATCGGGTTGCCTTGGGGGAGAGGGTGCACTTGCAGTAAAGCTTGCCGTAAAGAATCCGAATACTCTCCGGTCAGGACAGCCAGTGTATTCACTTCCGAGTAGACCGAGGCTTCCAGTCCGGGAAGGGTTGCCTTCGTTTGTAGCCACAGGCCTTTCGATTGCGCCACCGTTAGGTTGGAAGTCAGTCCGGCCGCCAGTTTGGCTTCATTGATCCGGAGAATCTCCTCCTGGGATTCCAGGTTATTACGGGCAACTTCCAGTTGTTGCTGGTAAGTGCGCAGACGGATATAAGCCATCGCCACTTCTGAGGCGAGCGAGACCATTGTACCCCGGTAATCCTCCTGTGAAGCCAGGTAATATTCTTTTTGGGCTTTGGCTCCTTTCCGGATATTGCCGAACACATCGATTTCCCAATTCATTTCTATACCGGCCTGCCCGATGTGGTAGTAATTATCGGCATGGTCGATGCCCAGACTGCTTTTTTCCGGTGTATATTGGGCCGAAGCGCTGAAACTCGGGAAAAAATGGCCCTGTTGTGACCGCCAGCGCGATTTCGCCAATTGGATATTTTTTACTGCATTCTGCAGATTATAATTATTGGCTACAGATTTGTCGATCAGACGGATAAGTGTCGAATCTCCGAAAAATTGCCACCAACTGTCTTCTGAAGGCATCGTTTGTTGCAGATCGAGTACCGGGTCTTGCTGGGCTTTTGACCGGCCCCCTAAGATCAGGCTTAAAAATAACAGAAATAAGATTCGTCTCATATCGGATCGGTTAAAATATCGTTTAAATTACAAATCCCTATACGAAAACGAAATAGCGAATGTTGTGGAATAATTCAGCTCGTTTGTGGAATAATTCCACAAAAACAAGTTCCCCGGGGAAAAGATTTGAATATATAGTATGCTGACAGCCAATGCATAACTTTTATACTTGAAAAATGGTATATATTTTTCATAAGCGAGGAAATAGCAAGTATAAATAAATTAAACAGATAAATATGAGGGTTAATAATTGGCTGAGTGGTTTTGCCTGTGTGCTCCTGTTGGGAGTGGTGGGTTGTAAAAAAGATAAGATACGTGAAGGAATTCCCGTAGTAGTTGAGAAAGTGGGGGTCGATGATGTAGAGATATTCGGTGATTATGTAGGGCGGATCAGGGCCCGGCAATTTGTGGAAGTACATGCCCGGGTAGAAGGCTATCTGGAAAAGATGCTTTTTGAGGAAGGGAAACGGGTAGAGCGTAATCAGCCCTTGTTTATTATCAATCCCGATTTATATAAAGCGCGGGCCGATAAAGCTGCGGCTCAACTGAAAAAAGACGAAGCCCAGGAGTTGAAAACCGGACGCGATGTAGAGCGTTTGCGTCCTTTATACGAACAGAATGCAGCCAGCCAGTTGGACCTGGATAATGCCATTGCCGCTTACGAAAGTGCTAAAGCGAACGTAGCCATGAGTAAAGCCGATCTGGCACAGGCAGAGATGGAGCTGGGATATACGACGGTACGTTCGCCCATTTCGGGATACATCAGCGAACGGCATGCCGATATCGGTACCTTGGTGGGCCCCGGCTCCAAGTCGCTATTGGCGACCGTCGTGGCCAGCGATACCGTGTTGGTCGATTTTAGCCTCACCGCCCTCGATTATCTCCGCAGCCAGCAGCGTAATGTCAGATTAGGCGAGCAGGACGCTACCCGTTCCTGGCAGCCCTCGATTACGGTCACCCTGGCCGATAATTCTGTTTATCCGGAGAAGGGCCTGGTCGACTTTGCCGAGCCTCAGGTCGATCCCAAGACAGGTACTTTCGGGGTGAGAGCCGAACTGGCCAATCCCGGGCGGAAACTGCTGCCCGGACAGTTTACCAAAGTCAAATTGCTGCTCGATGTGCGCGAAAACGCCGTAGTGGTACCTGCCCGCGCAATTATTATCGAGAAGGGAGGTGCTCATGTTTATGTTATGCGCAGGGATAGTACTGCCGAGAAACGGTTTATCGAAACCGGACCCGAAGTCGGTAATTTTGTGGTGGTAGAGAGGGGATTGGGACCTGATGAAATGGTCGTGACCGAGGGACAACACAAACTTTCTCCCGGTGATCTTTTGGCTCCCCGCACGGTGGCTAAAAAAGAAGAAAATACAGACGAAATAAACGAAGTAAGATGAAAGTTGAATTCTTTATAGACCGCCCTATCTTTTCGGCGGTATTATCCATATTGATTGTCGTGGTAGGATGTATCGGCCTCTATTTGTTGCCGGTGGATCAATACCCGCAGATTACACCTCCTATGGTGAAAATTTCGGCCTCCTATCCCGGAGCTAGTGCACAGACTGTCTCGCAGGCTGTGGCGACCCCCATCGAGCAGGAACTCAACGGGACGCCGGGAATGCTCTACATGGAATCCAGCAGTTCCAATTCCGGCGGTTTGTCGATCAATGTCACCTTCGACATTTCGGCCAATCCCGAATTATCTGCCGTAGAAATCCAGAACCGGGTGAAACTGGCCGAGTCGCGCTTGCCCGCCGAGGTGGTGCAGAACGGTATTTCCGTCGAAAAGCAATCTTCGAATCAGCTCATGACCCTGACCCTGACTTCCGACGATCCCCGTTTCGACGAAATCTACCTCAGTAATTTTGCGACGATCAATGTTCTGGATATCCTGAGGCGTATCCCCGGGGTAGGACGGGTTTCCAATATCGGAAGCCGTTATTATGGTATGTGTATCTGGGTGATGCCCGACCGGATGGCTAATTTCGGACTGACGGTAAAAGATTTGCAGGATGCCCTCAAAGACCAGAACCGTGAGTCGGCGGCCGGCGAATTGGGCAAGCAGCCTATTTCCGGGCAGGATATAACCATTCCGATCACTACCCAGGGGCGTTTGTCTACAGTCAATGAATTCGAAGAGATTGTGGTCAGAGCGAATCCAGACGGTTCTATCGTACGTTTGAGGGACGTTGCCCGGGTCTCTCTCGAGGCTTCTTCCTATTCCACCGAGAGTGGTATGAACGGTAAAAATGCCGCAGTACTCGGGATTTATACCCTTCCCGGTGCGAATGCCGTCGAAGTGGCCGGGCAGGTGCGCGAAACGATGAAAGAGATCAGTAAGAATTTTCCCGAAGGGCTCGATTACGAAATCCCTTTCGATATCACCAGCTACATTTCCGAGTCTATCCACGAAGTGTATAAAACCTTGTTCGAAGCGCTGTTGCTGGTGGTGTTGGTGGTATTTCTTTCGCTCCAGAACTGGCGCGCTTCTCTGGTGCCCCTGATTGCTGTGCCGATATCGTTGATCGGAACTTTCGGGGTGATGTTGGTTTTGGGCTTTTCGCTCAATTTACTTACTCTGTTGGGATTGATTTTGTCGATAGGTATCGTGGTCGACGATGCCATTGTAGTTGTCGAAGCGGTCGGGAGTTATATGGAAAAAGAAGGTTTGAGCCCCTACGAGGCTACGAAGAAAGCTATGCGGGGATTGACCGGGGCGTTGATCGCCACCTCTCTCGTGCTGGCTGCGGTATTTATTCCGGTTAGTTTTCTGGGGGGGATTACCGGTTTGCTTTACCGGCAGTTTGCCATTACCATTGTCGTTTCGGTGTTGATATCGACTGTGGTCGCTTTGACGCTGAGCCCGGCGATGTGTGCGCTCTTGCTGCGTCCTTCCGCACCCTCTAAAAACCGTATTTTCGGAATGATCAACCGTTGGCTGGCTACCGGAAACCGGAAATATGTAGGGATAATCGGTAAAGCGATCACCAATCCCCGCCGTATCCTGGCCGGTTTCGGGATGGTACTTGTTTTCATCTTTGTATTGAACCGGGTGGTTCCGGGTAGTTTTATGCCTGAAGAAGATCAGGGCTATTTCAAGGTTGAACTGGAATTACCCGAAGGGGCTACACTCGAGCGTACACGCCTGGTGACGGATCGGGCGGTAGAATTTCTGAAAGCTCATCCTGCAGTCGGTTATGTACAGAATGTGACCGGTTCCAGTCCCCGGGTAGGAACCAACCAGGCCCGCTCCGAACTGACGGTGATTCTGAAATCGTGGGAAAAGCGTAAAGGAAACGGTATGGAGATCGATCAGGTGATGGAAGATACCCGCAAAGAGTTGAAGCAATATCCCGAGGCCCGGGTTTATTTGTCGAAACCGCCTGTTATTCCAGGCTTAGGTACTGCCGGTGGATTCGAGATGCAGGTCGAAGCCCGGAATGGAGCTACTTTCGAAAATCTGGTCGAAGCGGTCGATACCCTGATGAAGTATGCTGCCGAGAGTAAAGCTTTCACCGGTCTGTCGTCTTCGTTACAGGCCGAAATTCCTCAGCTGTATTTTGATGTCGACCGGGACAAAGCCAAATTCCTGGGTATCCCGATGTCCGATATTTTTTCGACGATGAAAGCCTACACCGGATCGGTTTATGTGAACGATTTCAATATGTTTAACCGGGTTTATAAGGTATATATTCAGGCCGAAGCTCCTTACCGGGCACATAAAGACAATATCAATATGTTCTTTGTAAAGACGGCGGGAGGGGATATGGTGCCTCTGACTGCTTTGGGTGATGCCGAATATACGACAGGTCCGGGAAATATCCGGCGCTTCAATATGTTCACGACGGCAGTTGTCCGGGGGGTGGCAGCTCCGGGATATAGTTCGGGTGAGGTGATGCGTAAGATGGAAAACATTGCCAGGACTCATTTACCCGAGAATATCGGTGTCGAATGGAGCGGTTTGTCTTATCAGGAGAAAAAAGCCGAGGGACAGCTGGGGCTGGTATTGACTCTGGTATTCCTGTTCGTCTTCCTCTTTCTGGCTGCTTTATACGAAAGTTGGCTGGTGCCGGTGGCTGTCTTGCTGTCGTTGCCCGTTGCTGCTTTGGGGGCTTATCTGGGCATTCTGGGATTTGGGCTCGAGAACGATATCTATTTCCAGATCGGTTTGGTGACTTTGATCGGTCTGGCTGCTAAAAATGCGATTTTGATTGTGGAGTTTGCCAAGATGGAAGTCGACAAAGGGGTCGATGTGGTTGTCGCTGCCAAAAATGCGGCCATGTTGCGTTTCCGTCCGATCCTGATGACTTCGCTGGCCTTTGTGTTGGGTATGTTGCCTCTGGTCATGGCATCCGGACCGGGATCGGCCAGCCGCCATTCGATCGGGACCGGTGTGTTCTTCGGTATGATTGCAGCCATTACCATCGGAATAGTATTGGTACCTTTCTTCTTTGTAATGGTCTATAAATTCAAAGAAAAGATTAGAGTAAAAACGAAAAGCGTAAAATGATGAAGAAAATTTATACCCTCGCTATTGTATTGCTGGTATTGGGAGTGAGTTCATGTAAACTGGGAAAGCATTACTCCCGGCCCGAACTCCGCTTGCCGGAACAGATCGAAGGAACGGTGCCCGATTCGGTTTCGGCCGGTGATATCCGATGGACCGATTTATATACCGATCCGGTACTCCGGCAGTTGATCCGGAAAACATTGGAAGGAAACAAAGACCTGATGATCGCTGCGGCCAAAGTGAAAGAATCGATGGAACTCCGTCGTATCGCTAAAGCCGACCTTTTCCCCAAGGCAGAGGCTACCGTGTCTGCCGAGCGGGAATACGATGAAACGCCTGGGAATACTTTTGAAGGAAAAGTGTTGGCATCCTGGGAAGTCGATTTGTGGGGAAAACTACGTTGGGCCGGTCAGGCCGCTCTGGCCGAATATTTGCAGAGCGTCGAAGGCAGGCAGGCTTTGCAGTCGGCTCTGGTTGCCCAAGTGGCGCAGGCTTATTTCGAGTTGATCGCTTTAGATCAGGAACTGGCCATCGTACGGCAGACACTGGCGGCCCGGCAGGAAGGAGTACGTCTGGCAAAGCTCAGGTTCGAGGGAGGATTGACTTCCGAAAATCCCTTGCGTCAGGCACAGGTCGAATTGGCCAGAACCCAAACCCTGGTACCGGGATTAGAGAGGGAGATTCGCCTCAAAGAGAATCAGATTACTTTACTGGCCGGAGAATATCCCGGAGAAGTGGCGAGAGGGAAAAGTATCGGTCAGCAGCAGTTGATGACCGCTCTGCCGGTGGGATTATCTTCCCGAATCCTGGAAAGACGGCCCGACATCCGCCAGGCCGAATATCGGTTGAAAGCGGCTCATGCCAAAGTCGGTGTGGCTTATACCAGCATGTTCCCGAAATTTACTTTAACCGGACATTATGACCTCGAGAGCAGCGATCTGACCGATTTTCTGAAAGCACCTTACTTTTTTGTCGGTGGTGAATTATTGGCACCGGTGTTTAATCTGGGAAAAAACAGAGCGCGTTTAAAAGCTTCCAGAGCTGTGCAGGAACAGGAAACCTACAATTATCAGAAAGTGGTGCTCCAGGCTTTCACCGAAGTGAGCAATGCCTTGGTCAACTCCCGTAAAAGTCGTGAAATCCGTGAATCCCGCGAACATCTCGAACAGTCGGCCCGTTCTAATCTCGATCTGGCTACTTTGCAATACATCAACGGAGTGATCAGTTATCTCGATGTATTGGATGCCCAGCGTGGATATTTCGATGCCCAGATCGGGCTCAATACGGCTATCCGCGACGAATTACTGGCTACGGTACAATTGTATCAGGTATTGGGAGGCGGTTGTTCATAGGGATGTCAAAAAATGTACATCGGGAGTGTACCCTGATCAGGATTTCCGGGATTCGATCTCCCGGAGATTCTCCATTTTTTTCTTTCGCAGGAATCCGTTGATATCTTCCAGGTGTTCGGTGACTTTACCGTTTCCGAATTCGTAGACCTTTTGGGCCAGTCCGTTGAGGAAATCCCGGTCATGGGATACGACGATCAGTGTGCCGTCGAAATCGATCAAAGCATTTTTCAGTATATCTTTCGTTTTCAGGTCCAGGTGGTTGGTCGGTTCGTCGAGGATCAACAGGTTGACCGGTTGAAGAAGCAGTTTGATCATAGCCAGACGGGTGCGCTCTCCGCCCGAAAGTACCTTCACTTTTTTGTCGATATCGTCTCCGCTGAACATAAAAGCGCCCAGCAGGTTTTTGGTATTACTTTTCAGCTCCGAAGGGGTAACGTCATCCACCGTCTGGAAAACAGTCAGTTCTTCGTCCAGAAGAGAGGCCTGGTTTTGGGCGAAATAACCGATTTGTACATTGTGGCCGAGTGTGAGTTTACCGGTATAATCCGTAATCTCCCCCATAATACATTTTACGAGCGTAGATTTTCCTTCCCCGTTGCGTCCTACGAAAGCCACCTTTTCTTCTCTTTGAATGGTGAACCCCGCCTCTTTGAACACCAGATGATCCCCGTAATATTTCGACAATTCCTGGGCGATTACCGGATAGCTGCCCGAACGGGGAGAAGGAGGAAATTTCAGGCGCAGGGCAGAGGTATCTTCTTCGTCCACTTCGATCAGCTCTAGCTTTTCGAGCATCTTTACCCGCGATTGCACTTGCAGGGTTTTAGAGTAAGTGCCTTTAAACCGCTCGATAAAATCTTTGGTTTCGGCGATCATTTTTTGTTGTTCGTCATAGGCTTTTTGTTGTTGGGCCCGGCGGTCTTTACGTAGCTCCAGGTACTTGGAGTAATTCACCTTATAATCGTAGATCCGTCCCATCGTGACTTCGATGGTCCGGGTGGTGATGTTATCGACGAATGTACGGTCGTGAGAAATAACGACGACAGCTTTTCCGTTGCTGATCAGAAATTCTTCCAGCCATTGGATCGAGTCGATATCCAGATGATTGGTGGGTTCGTCTAAAAGCAGGACATCCGGATTTTTGAGTAACATTTTGGCCAGTTCGATCCGCATCCGCCAGCCTCCGCTGAAATCGCTGGTCTGACGTTGCAGGTCTTCCCGTTTGAACCCCAGTCCTAGCAGTGTTTTTTCGACATCTGCTTCGAAATGGGTGAGATCGATACTATAATATTTCTCGCTCAGAGCAGAAACCTCTTCGATCAATTTATAATATTCGGGTGAGTCGTAATCGGTACGCTCGGTCAGCTGACGGTTCAGGTCGTCGATCCTTTTCTCCATTGCGAAAAGAGGGGCAAAAGCCTGCGAAGCTTCTTCGTATACGGAGCGTCCGTCTTCGGTCATCAGATGCTGCGGGAGATAGGCGATCACGGTATCTTTCGGCGCCGATACATTGCCCCGGCTCGGTTTGCGCTGGCCTGCCAGGATTTTCAGAAGGGTGGATTTCCCTGCACCGTTTTTTCCCATCAGGGCTATCCGGTCTTTCTCATTGATCTGAAAGGAAATATCTTTAAAGAGGGCTCTGTCACCGAATTCTACCGTAAGTCCGTCTACTGAAATCATTTTTTATCTGTCGAAAATTTTTAAATCCATCTTTCCCCCTTCTTTTTCCTGCCCCTCTGTTCTTTTTATCCTGCCGCAAAGATAGAAAGAAGTCGAATAAAAATGCCGGAATAAGGATAAATAAAGTAAATATAGTTATCTTCCCCGGATTATCCGATAAATTTACCTTCCTTCCAGATGCCCGAATTCCGGGTACCGTCGGCCCAGGTATAGGTCCCCTGTCCGTGTCGTCTGTCATTCATCCATTGGCCTGTATATTTATCTCCGTTATTCCAGGTGAACGTCCCTTGTCCTTGTTTCATATCGTTTACCCATTGCCCTTCATATTTATTTCCGTCGGCATGATAATAAATACCCTGACCGTGCATACGATCATTCATCCATTGTCCTACGTATTTATCCCCATTGACCCACGTGAACGTCCCTTGTCCCTGTTTCTTATCGTCAAACCATTGTCCTTCATACCGACAACCATTGGCATAATAATAAATCCCCTCTCCTTGTTGTTTGTCATTCACCCATTGTCCCTTATATTTGCTACCATCGGGATGATAAAGTGTTCCCTGACCGTGCATACAATCATTTTTCCATTGCCCTTCATACCTGCTTCCACTTTTCCACTGGTAAGTTCCCTGTCCTTGTTTTTTGCCGTTCTCCCATTGTCCGTCGTATTTACTGCCATCGGCAAAATAATAAATGCCTGGTCCTTGTTTGTGATCATTCTCCCATTGTCCGTCGTATTTATCCCCGTTGGCATAATAAAAAACGCCTTGACCATGCATATAGTCACCATTCCATTGCCCTTCGTACCTGCTTCCGTCTTGCCAGTCGTAAGTTCCCCAGCCTTGTTTCTTATCGTTTACCCAATCTCCTTTATATTTGCTTCCGTTGGCATAATAAAAAATACCCCGTCCGTGCATATTCCCGTTTTTCCATTGTCCTTCATATCTACCCCCGTCGGTCCAGCAATAAGTCCCCTGTCCGTTGAATTTTCCATCTGCCATTTCTCCGGTATAGCTCCCATTGTCGAACTTATGGGTTTCCATCTTTGAAGTATTGGAAGCCGTAGAGGAGGAGGTAAAAGTATTCGAAATAGGAGTGCTTCCCGAAGTGCCGGATGTTGTCGAAGACGGAGTTAACCCACGTCCGAGGCATTGGGCGATCGAGGCGACAAGCTCTTGAATATGATGGCTTTCGAATGGACAAGCATCTATCCGGTCCAATTTCAATAAGTGATAGGTCATATCGCTGGGTCCCAGCTTCTTGGAGATCTTAAACGGGACGATATTTTTCTCGAATTCCAGTGCCAGGCTAATCTCGTTCGCCGTATTCTCGGAATTATTCGAATGCTCCGACCATATAAAAAGTAAAATCTTACTATTATACACAGCCTGTGAGATCGCTTTGGCATAAGAAGTCCCTCTTTTTATCTCCTCTTTATCTATCCAATAAGATATATTCGCTTGCGTCAATGCAGCTCTGATCTTTTTCACCAATTCTTCGTCTTTTCTCGAATAACTGATAAATACATCATGTTCCATATCGGTTTGATTTTTCATTATTTTAAACTACAAAGAAATAAAAACATATCCATTTCCGGGTCGGCATTTTCCAATATTTCCGGATTTTGTATCAACTGCCTGTCTTTTGCTGTCAAACGTTCCAGCTCGTAACCCGATAAAAAGATCATCAACTTACCGTCTTGTGTGAAGCCTTTGAGTTTTTTGGCATACCATTCCGGACGATTGCTTACCTTGGGGGCGGGTTGATTGTCGGCGATCAGTTTATTTTCTTCTGCACGTTGGCGGATCCAGTTCCATTTACCGTTATGCCGTTCCTTGATGCCCAATAGGTAATAACACTCCGAATCCTCCATCCCGGTTTGCTGATTGAGTTCCGTGACGATATAATCGTCGTTCATCATAAAACCGGCGATACTTATAAATCCTTTCTGACTTAAATCTGTAAATGCCTGCATGGCATTTTCCGTTTCCCAATAACTTTCCGGGACGTTATATTTCCCAAAATCGAATTTCAGGAAAGGAACGGCACTGCCGGGGATAATCCGGTAAATCACCGGTTCGAGGGCGGTGAAAAGATAAGCTTCGTTTCGATGCTGGGTGAGCAAAGGACCGATACTGGCTTCCAGTGTCCTGGTTTCCATCGGAAGGTATTTCCCCATCACTTGCAAAGCCGAATCGGTCTGTGTCAGTCGTTCAGGATATTTTCCATTGTTATACCCCTCGTAAAACCAGAATTGCGGACCTAGTTTGATAAAACTCTGTGTTCTGTCCGGGACCTCTCTTTGGTCTATGAACCGACCGTTTTTATGATAGCGGTAGAGTTGCACATCTTGTCCCGACAAAATATAGAGCTCGTCTGTTTCGGGATCACTGTAAAAGTCGCTCAATCCCAGGTATTCGCCCGGTGCTCTTCCGATTTTTCCGATAGAATCTAAAAATTCTCCCTTCCTGTCGAACCGGTAAACAAGATTACTCCCGTTCAGCATGTCACCGACATAAAAACTATTACTGTCCGAACGAATCGCATTATATGCCCCCACCGTGATCGATTCCCGGTGGTCCAGTTTGATCACTTCTATCGATTCGATAAAAGTCCTCAGCGAAGAAGCATTGGGCCCGCTATATTCTACCATTTCAGGTAATTCGGGTCGGGAAGTCCCGGCATGACAACCGGTCAGAAGTGCACAAAGCAAAAAGAAAAGGATATTCTGCATAACAAGGATACAATTATAATTTGTTTGCCAAGTTATGATTATTTTGTCAAAAATTTAGATAAATGTGGTATATTTGTTCGCACTAAATCGTTTCGTTGACCATTGTAAAATATGACAAACCGGCAAATTTCACCTCATACAGCCTCTTTTGAAAAGATCTTCCGGGAATATTATCCGGTATTGCTGCCTTTTGTGGAACGGCATGTCGGAGAACGGGAACTGGCTAAAGATTTGGTGCAGGATGTCTTTTTGAAATTATATAAGAGTTATCCTTATTTTTCCTCAGAGGTAAATATTAAATCCTGGTTATATACCTCTTCACGAAATGCTGCATTGGATTATCTGCGGCATTTGAAAGTTCGGGATAACAATAAGCTACTGATGGCAGAAGCGATGATGTATGCTGCCGATGTGGATGAGGTGATCAGTGAAGAACTGACCCGCAAGATCCATGAAGCTATCGATTCTTTACCTTTGCAGTGCTGCCAGATCGTACGTATGCATATCATCGATGGAAAGAAATATACCGAAATCTCCGCTGAATTGGGAATATCTATAAATACCATAAAAACACAGATTTTCCGTGGATATAAAAAATTGCGTGAACTACTTGCCGATGATTTGAATGCCTTGGTGTTATTTTATTTCCATATCGTCAGAAAAGAAAATCCTGATTTTTGTTGCAAATCAGAAGAAATATCAAATTTTTGTCACTCAAAATAAAAATAAGCTCGTCTTATCTGTAATTGAAACAAACTGTCGGATGAAAATCCGATGTTTATTATAAACAATAAGTCATGAAAGTTATTTTTATTTTATTTCTGTGTTTCCTTGTAAATCTGGTTTCGGCTCAAGATTTCCAGTATCGTATCGACTCAAATGTAAATACAGTAAAAATCGACTCCATAGGAAAGATTATACGGGAATTGAGAAATTACAATACTAAGGGTAATAATCGTTATTTATCCTATTGGGAAGCTTATGCTTATTATAAATGTGCTATACTTTCCAGGGTATTGAAAAAAGAGGAAGACGCTGAAAAATTTACGGAAAAGGCGATTGAGATACTGGAATCTACAAAAGGGAAGACAACTGAAGATTATGCCCTGCTAGGTATGTTAAAAAATTATCAAATAAATTTTTCAGGATGGTTGGCGACTATTAAATTGAGTAATCAAGCTAAAACGATGGCGCAGAAGGCTATTGAATTGGATGGTGATAATTTACGGGCCTATCTGGTTTTGGGTATAAATAATTATTATACACCGGAGCTTTATGGTGGAAAAAGTAAATGTGAAGCATATTTCAAAAAAGCAATAGCTCTTCCTGACCGTACTTCAGAAAATGAATTCGACCCTACCTGGGGAAAAGGAGATGCTTTTTATTTCTTGTTATCCTATTACAAGAACCGGAAGGATGATGGGGATCAGGAACTTTTTGAAAAATTGAAACAGGATGCCCGGAATAAATTTCCGGATGATAAAAGATTCAAGCGTATCGGTTATTAATTATAAGAATATTATCCTGTATAATGGAGCCGTTCATGACAGTTATAGAATTTGCCGGTATATCCGATTTTATAGGGTGTGATCAAAAATATGAAAATAGCTATTCTGAGGTGCTCAGGTTTATAAGAGAAAGGATGACATTCCGGGTTTACACTTCTGTTAGGGATAAATTTTATTTGATATTGGTGTTCGTATTCATTATCCCTGTTGGTTTGTCTGCGCAAAATGCTTATATACAGGGAGTTGTTCAAGATATTGACGGAACACCTTTGGCCGGGGCTGTTGTGATGCTTATGCGTGACGGTACACGGGTTGCGGCAACTACTTGTAAGATAAACGGTACTTTTAAAATCTCAGCTCACATTCTGCAAACCGATGTTTTACAGGTGTCGTTTGTCGGATTCCGTAATCGGCAAATTCCCGTTTCTGCATTTACCGATTGGAATAATATTCGAATTATCTTGCGGGAAACAGTCATACAACTTGACGATGTTACGGTTATGAGTCCCAGTATATCCGAAGACTTTGCTGTAGAACGTTTGGAGAGTATCGATATTTATCTTTCTCCTGCTTCAGGGGCCGATCCTTTGAAAGCAGTATCTGTGATGGCGGCGTCTACCAACGTATCGGAAAGTGCGAATACAGAATTACGGGGATCTTCGGGCAACCATTCCGTTGTGGTGCTGAATGGGGTGCCTGTCTGGAAGCCGGTACGCAATACCCAATTGAACGGTATCGGGAATTTTTCTGTTTTCAATACTGAACTTATCGGCCAGATGAAAGTTTATGCAGGTAATCCTCCGTTGACAATAGGGAATTCGATTGCAGGTGCGATAGAGATTGAAACGCCTGAACACATCACTCGTAATGATTTGAAATTGTCTTTATCGCTTGCGAATGCCGGTATCCTGATCAGTAAAAAGATATCGGATAAAAATTTCCTGCAATTATATGCTAATCACCAATTTTCAGCTCCATACCTCTGGCTGAATCATACTAATACAGATTTTTTGAAGCGTTTCAATACGACGGATGGAGGGGTGAACCTCCATTTACAGTTAACCCCTCGGTTGAAATTCAATCTTTATGAATATGCTATCGACGAGTACTACCGGGCAGATACAGAGCAATATAATTATAAGGACGAAAGTAAGGCAACAAGCCGGCGTTGGTTTCAGGTTGCAGGCCTTACTTTTGCGGCCTTGCAAAGTGGTGTAGTGGTTGAATTGAATAATGGCATAGATCTCTGTAAAAGCGGTTATCGATTTGGTGTCATGGACGGTTCGACACGGGAGAACCGCTTGTATACCTCGTTGGCCGCAAAGTATTTTGTTAGAAATCTGGGGTTTCAGGCTGGACTCACACATCAATATACACGGGTTAATTTTTATGGTACTTTTCCCAAATATTTTTATGATTATTCGGATGAAGCAGAGGATGTAACGGCCGATGATAAACTCTATAACCGTGTCTGGGAAGGTTATTTTTATTGTAAGTATACACCTGTACGTCATTTACTTTTCAGCGGTGCGGTCAGAAAAAATATTCCTGAAGCCAGTCAACCAAATTATACATCCTGGCAAGTTTCGGGGCGATGGAATATGAATGAAAAATTTTCATTGTTATTGTCAGCCGGAAAATATCATACTTATAATGTTCCGGCATACAACAGCCAAAATTTTGCTTTACATTCTTCCCGTCAATATTCTGTTGACCTGACAAGTCATATTTATGACTTTGATCTAAAACTCTCTTCTTATCTAAAAAATGAAAATACCCGGGACTATTTTGCTGAGAATGGGAAAGAGGCTGTTGTGGAGCGAAGACTGAAAGGTTTGGAATTTTCTGTTGCCCGTACGATAGGGCGATTTTCATTTGCAGGTTCCTATACTTTTATCGATTCCCGTGTCCGGTTGGGGAAAAAGAGTTATCGTTCTGCCAACGATATGGATTATATCATCCGGACCTCCATTGTCTGGCGTACAGCAAATCAATGGAATATAGGGATAAATTTTTCTGCACGCCCGGGTTTATATTACACCCCTGTTGAGTATGCTTTAAATATTAGTGATAATGTATGGTTTCCTCTTTATGGAGACTATAATTCGGAACAAGTAACGGCTTATCATTCATTGGATTTGACCGTCAATAAGATATTTCCGTTAAACAAAGGTCACTTACTTGCATTTTTCACAATTACAAATATGTTGGATAAATCAAATAGAAATTATCCTGTGTATAGTACTGACTATAAATCTGTCCTTGGGTGGGAAGAATATCAGAGGAGATTGGTGTATGTAGGGTTACAGTTTAATTTTTAAATGATTTTTTATAAAAATGTCAAATTCTTGTCATACAAAGTATAGGTGAGTCCGTTTTAGAGGTGATAATTGAAATAGACTGTTATTATAATTTGATACGACAATTTAAAGGGTCGATTCTTTTTGCGGGTTTTCGCAAAAAGAATAATGAACAATTCTTGGAAGCTTCGCTTCCATTAAAAAATAAAAGAGGGGAAAAAAATGAG
>NZ_CFKYFN010000052.1:0-2387 GCF_985060555.1 Odoribacter sp.
TCCGGCCTTTCAACATCAGTACGAGCAATTTGCCAACCATAAAAATACGAATCGACAATTGGGTGCCATCCCCAATCCGCTGGTTTACCCGAACGAAATGCGGCCCGAAGATTTGCAGTCGAAAGAGAAGAGCGTTCTTCTCGTAGGCCGGATGGTGGAAATCCAGAAACGCATAACGCGAGCAATCAAAATATGGCGCGCTATTGAAAACGATCCCCGCTTGGACGAGTGGAACTTCCGGATTGTCGGCGAAGGACCGGATTTGGCCATGTATAAACAACTGGCGGAGGCGTTAGGATTAAAACGGATTTCGTTCGAAGGCTTCCGAAATCCGCAGCCCTATTACAAACAGGCCGCCATTTTCATGATGACCTCCGCCTTCGAAGGGTTTCCTATGACATTGGTCGAAGCACAACAATGCGGTGTCGTTCCGGTTGTAATGGATTCCTACCTGTCGCTGCACGACATCGTCGAAACCGGATACAACGGCATCATCGTTTCCAATGAAGACCTTACGGGCTATGTAAACAAAATGAAAGAGCTGATGACAGACACCTCCCTTCGGGAAAAACTGGCAATGAACGGCCTGCACTCCTGCCGCAGGTTCTGCGTAGAAGAGATTGTCAACAATTGGGAAGAACTGTTCAACGACCTAAGTGCAAACCGCCGATGATTTCGAATGCCAACAAACTTATAATCTGGATATTGCTTTTTTCATGCTGCTGGGGATTACTCACTCCTCAGTTTGTTTTGCTTCCGGTGATTCTGGCGCTGTTCTATATGATGAAAACCATTCTGGAAAGACAATCCGGAATGTTTAAGAAACACCTGATCGCATACTTCATCTTTTTCATAATCAGCGGATTCTCAAGCTTATATTACGAGCAGCAAAGCCTATTCAAAACATTCAGCTCGATTGCCTGCCTGCAATTTTTCACAATTCTGTCTTATTTTGTTTTCCTATCCGGCAAATACTCTATAAAAGACATAGAAAAGGCAATGGTGATCGCCTACGTTATTTTCTTATGTTGTTTTACAATCCAACTGATATCTCCCGATGAAATATTCAATCTGGCAACGGACTATATGGATATCGGACGATTTACCATGTACGGACAACTGATCGCCTATATCTGTCTATTCTATTTTTACGGGAAATATTTATTTTCAGGCAAGACCAAATACCTGCTATACATACTGCCTGCGTTCTTCGTCCTTTTTATAGCAGGATTCAGAACCCAGATAGCTGCCATATTATTGGCATTGGGCCTGTTTACCTACTCGGTAAAGAAAATCGCGAGTATAAAATATATGCTTCTGTTCCTTATTGTCATAGGTGTTCTCTACCAAACTTCGGTCGTTCAGAACTCCATAAACAACATGATGAAACGGCAGGAAGCTGGTGACACATTTGCCAACGAAGATTATATACGGGTCATCCAATTCAACTATTTTACCAAAGAGCATTTCAAATCCCCCGTCGAATATATATTGGGAAGCGGAATTCCCAACCCCAGAACAAAATACGGTCAGCCGTTCTATACTGTCGATCCTACATTAGGTCCCTATAACGGATGGCAGGACTGGGGTATCGTCGGACTGAGCTGGATGATCGGAATTCCAGCCGTATTGGCCCTTCTCTTCCCCGTCTTTCGAATCATCAGAAGAAAATGCGACGACAACATTCTCTTTTTGAAATTCTTCTATATTTTTCTGCTGCTGTCAAGTTTCACTACCATAGAATTCTACAGAGTCGGTTCCTTCTTTTTCCACGGGTTGTTATTTTATCTGTACGAACTATACCATAGACACTCTAAACATGATAACATCGGACACACTCAAAAGGTATTGGGTCAAACTCGCCGTGTTGTTAATAGCTGACGGAGAGAAAAAAGCACAATGGCTGAAAAAGCACCGCATATTTCATCATATCGGAGAAAACTGCAGCTTCAAAACGAATATCCTTCCGGCGGAACCGTTTCTTGTCTGCCTGCACGATAACGTACGCATCGCCGCCGGCTGCCGATTAATCACCCACAGCATGACATGCAGCGTATTCAACAGGGCCACCGGCTCCAACCGCTTTTATTGTCAATACGGCAAAATAGAAATCCATAGTAATGTTTTCGTGGGGGGGGGAAGTACGATCATGTACGGTGTGACCATTGGTGAAAATTCGATCGTCGCGGCTGGCTCCGTCGTTACAAAGGACGTCCCCGCCGGCAGTGTAGTGGGAGGCGTCCCGGCAAAAATCATAGGTACATTCGAAGAATCCATGAAAAAAGCGGAATTGTTCAGCAGCAATTTCAGGGGCAAAACTACGGATTATTCCGTTGCTGCTCTTTTGAAAATAAAACCCGTTCAGTTCGATATCGACAAACAATGAA